>JAYVSF010000206.1:0-11316 GCA_043775605.1 Myxococcales bacterium | reverse complement strand
AGGTGTTCGTGACCGGCCAACACTACCTGCTGGTCACGGCGATCCCGTCGGCGGGTTGACGGCCGCGGTCAAGGCCGCCGCCAGTGCCACCAGCTCGATCACCGTGCGATCGAACGTGACCGCCTCGCCGTGGCTGCCGCGCACCCGCACCAGGTGGAGCTCGCCGGCCAGCTCCTCGCGCTCGACCGTGACGACCTGATCCCAGGTCAGTTCGAGGGTGCCGTTGCCGGTGCGGAGCCGCAGGCCGTGAGCGCACAGCTCGATCGCGTCGCGCACCACTACCGACCGCGACCACGACGCGCCGGCGCGCAGCAAGGGCGGGGGCACCAGCCCGCCGAGCAGCAACGGCCGCGGCCCGGCCACCGACGCCGCGCTGCCCGCGTACGACCGCCGGCGACGACGGATCGCGAACCGGCGGACCACCGGGCCCAGGCGGCTGCCACCGGCGGTGCGGTACGGGCCAGGGTCGTCGTCCACGGGTCGAGCTCCGGTCAGGGCGGCGACAGCGGGCAGGTAGCGCGGCGGGCGAGCAGCGCGGCGTGGTCGTTGGCGGCGTTGGTGAGCATGAGGTCCATGCGCTGCGCGATCGTCGACCGCGCGGTGGCCAGGGTCAACGGCCCGAACTCGGTCATGCCGGCCGCGGTCTCGTCGTCGTCGAGCGCGACCCACAGCTCGGCCTTGACCTGGGCCATGGTCGCGGCCATGACCGTCGGCGTGAGCTGGGTCAAGACGTCGTCGAGCCCGGTCAAGAAGCGGTTGTAGGTCGCGCCCGAGCGCAGCAGCGCGTGGTCGAGCTCGGCCTCGGCGCAGTAGGTGAGGCCGCAGCGATCGACGATGCCGCGCCCGCCGCCGCCGTGGCACGGCGAGAACAGGTCGTCGGTGTCCCAGCCCATCGCCCGGTAGTGCTCGCCGCCGGCCTCCGACGAACCGTAGAAGAAGAACTCGTCGATGTAGTCGCCGTTCTGCAACAGGCTGTAGGTCGCGATGATGCGGTAGTAGGCGTCGAGGTCGACCCGGGCGGCGAGGTCGGCGTCGAGGGTCTCGACCGGGCCGGTCATGGCCAGGTCGCCGAGGGTCTCGAACCGGGCGGCGATCTGGGCCGCCTCCTCTGGATCGCTGGGGTACTTGACCTCGGCCGGCTGGTTGTCGATGTCGTAGCGGCGGCGGAGCACGGAGAACAGCCCGAGGTTGTTGTCGTGGATCGAGTTGTCGGGCTGATCCATCAACAGGTAGATGCCCTGGTTGACGCCGTCGACCTTGAGCTTGACGAAGCGGGTGTGAGGCGCGAACAGGTCGAGCTTGGCCAGCAGCCGGTCGCCGAAGACCTGGCCGAAGTAGTAGTCGTCCTGGCACATCGAGATCAGGAAGAAGCGGCTCGCCGCGACCTCCGGCATCAGCCGCCGGCGAGGACCGTCGAGCGCGAGGTTGAGGCTCTTGCGGGCGCAGAACAGCGTGCCCTGGCCGCGCAGGTGGCCGGTGGCGGTGATGGCGGTCCCGACGCCGAGCTTGACCGACGTCGTGAACGTCACGTTCTCGTCGGACGCGGCGAACGCCTGATCGTAGATCGCGCGCTCGGCCGGCGTGAAGGTGACGTCGATCTCCGACGGGTAGGGGTAGCGGTCGGCGGCGGCCTCGGCGGCGACGCACGGCTCGGCCTGCACCTGGTCCATCACCGCCGGCGCGTACAGCTCGTCGGCGAAGCCGGTGCCGAGGTGGAGGATGAACGGCGTGTTCTCCGCGAAGGTCGGGCACGCGCCGATCCGCACGATGTGGCTGCGGCGGGCGAGCAGCTGCGCGACGACCGCCGTCGCCGCGGCACCGGGGCTGGCGTCGACCGGCATGGTCAGGACCTGGACCACGCGCCGGACCTCGGGCGGATCGTCGACGCCGGTGTCGCCGATCACGATCGCGGTGCGGCCGAGGTCACCGTGGCTGCTCTGGGCGTCGGCGAGCAGCTCGCGGACCTCGCGCAGCGGGATCGTGGCGCTGGTGCCGGCCTCGGGCGCCAGGGCTGCCAGGCGATCGCGGGCGTGGGCGCGCCGCACCTCGAGATCGGCGAGCAGCTCGGCGTGCTCGCGGGCGACGAACAGCGCGGCCCGCTCGGTCGGCGGCAGCGCGCGCAGCAGCGCGTCGGCGGCGGCGACCCGGGCGGCGTGGATCGTGGGATCCGTCGACGGCAGGACGACGATCGCGGTCAGGCCGGTGGTGACCGCGGCCGGCGCGACGACGGCGTCGATGCGCAGGCCGCCGGCGGTCTCGAGCCA
Organism: Myxococcales bacterium; assembly: GCA_043775605.1. Lineage (GTDB taxonomy): Bacteria > Myxococcota_A > Polyangia > Haliangiales > Haliangiaceae > UBA2376. The sequence goes on along the minus strand of JAYVSF010000206.1, from coordinate 9,052 downwards.
GGCGGTCGGCTGCCCACCCGGGGTCTCGGCCGCGATGCTGTCGGGCTCCTCGACGTCGAGTTGCAGGCCCTGGCCGGGCCAGGAGTGGATCCGCATCACCGGCACCCGCGCAGGAGGTGCGGCATCGGGCGCCGCGTCGGGTGGAATGAAGTCGCCGGGGAGCTCACCGCCGCAGGCGGCGAAGACGACGAGCGCACAGAATACCGCCGAGCGAGCCCTCATCGTCCTCTATGATATCGCGAAGCCGGCGCGCGATGGAGCGTGAAGTCGGTCGGGTGCCCGCGGTGCGAAAGACTTGCATCCCTGGTGCGCGGGCCCGCGGATCCTGCGCACGCCACCCGGCCGGGGTGGGCGCGCCCTCGCCGCGATGGCCGAGCGCCTGTAGTCCGACCGCGAGGCCCGGTGTTATCGTACTCCAGTAGGGCTCAAGTCGGCCGGCGGCCCCGGCGGCCCCGCGGTATCGTGCGGTGTGGCGAGCAAGCGCGACCAGAGCTCCTCGGCGCCGGCCGCGCGCCAGCCGGTCGATGGCCACGGCCTGTCTGCCGCGCTGCGCCTGTTCGTCACCGGCTTCGTCGTCGACGACAAGCGGGCGCAGGTCGAGCGCCGCCTGCTGACGTCGGCACGGCGGGGCGAGACCCTGGGGACGTTGCCACGCTGGCTCGCGGGCCGGACGGCGCCGCTCGAGGGCGCGGATCGCTCGCCGGCCGGCCTGCGCGCGCGGTTCGGCGAGCTGATCGGGGTGCAGCTCGACGAGGCCGGCGCCGCGCGCACCACCATCGCTGGCGCGCTCGAGCATGGCCGCCAGCGCGCGTCGGTGTTCATCGCCGATACAGGTCGGCTCGCGCTGATCACGGTCGCCACCGGCCCGCCGCTCCTGTGCATGCCATGACCGCGGCCCGCGCGCGATGACCGCGCTGGCCCGGGCCATCTGCGCCGTCGCGCCGACCAGGCGCCGGCGCTACCTGTGGTGCGCGTGGTGGACCGGCGAGCCCACCGTCGCTGGGTTCCGTCCGCCCGACGCGTGGGGCGGCGGCGCCACCACCGAGGCGGAGGCCCGGGCGATGGCCGAGCGCGCGGCCCGTCGCCGGCTCGAGCTCGTCGACGGACGGTGGGCTGGCGCCTGGCGGCGGGTGCTCACCGGCCTGCCGCCGTTCCCCGACCGCGCGACCCACCGCCACGCCACCCGCGCAGCCGTCGATCACCCGATCGATCCGTACGCGGTGCTCGGCGTGCGGGCCGCGGACTCGCCCGAGGTCGTCAAGGCTGCCTACCGACTGAAGGTGCTCGAGCACCACCCCGACCGCGGCGGCCGCCCCGAGGCCTTCATCGCGGTCAAGCGCGCCTACGACGCGATCCGCCGCAAGCGCTCCCGCCGGCAAGCGCCCTGACGAGCGCGATCAGTACGGATCGGCTGGGACCAACCCGCCGACCGTGGCCGAGATCGGGCGCGCGCCGACCCTGGTCATCCCGCTCGGCAGCGCGATCGTCACGCCCCACAATCGCTGCACGGTGACGTCGATGGTGAGCTCGCGCGGCGGCCAGCCGGTGGCGGTGACGCCGTCCTCGCCGACGAGCGCAAAGGCCTCGAGCTCGGCCTGGTAGCGGTGCGCGATCCGCAGGCCCTGGCCGCAGGCCGCGCGCCTCGCGCGGGCGCTGGCGGCGCGGTGTACATTCCCGCGCGGCCGCCGTGGCGGACCGTCGCGCATGCCCAATCCCGTCCTCGTCACCAACCCGGCCCGGCCGCGCGACCACGGCAGCGGCTTCGTGATCCGTCGCCTCGACGGCGGCGGCGTGCAAGTCGTCACCTGCTCGCATGTGGTGCGGGCGCTCGGCGCGACCGGCCTGCAGGTCGCCGGCCAGCCAGCCTCGGTGGTGATCGACCTCGTCGACCAGGGCGTCGACCTGGCGGTGCTGGCGGTGCCGGGCCTGACCGAGCCGGGGCCGCTGGACCTGGCCGCGGGTCGCGTCGATGACGCGGTCGAGGTGGTCGGCTTCGAGCCGGGTGGCGGCGGTCCGCTGGCGGTGCCGCACCGGGCCCGACTGGTCGCGGCGAGCCTGACCGCGATCGGTGGCCACAACCGGCCGGCGTGGCAGCTCGAGCTGACCGACGGCGACATCGAGGGCGGCCACAGCGGCGGGCCGGTCATCGCCGTCGCCACCGGCAAGGTGGTCGGCGTGATCTCGATGGGCCCGGAGCAGCAAGGCGGGCGCGACGGGGTCGCGGTCGCGATCGAGAACCTCCGGCTGTGGCCGGACGCCCCTGTCATCGCCGGCCGGGCGCTGACCCCGCTGCCCGACGACAGCAGCAGCAGCTCGCGCTTGCCCGCGATCGTCCGGCCCGTCCGCCGGTCGATCCACCACGTGCGCCGGTGGTGGTGGGTGATCGCGCTGTCCGGCGCGACCGCGATCGGCGGCGCCAGCCTGACCTTGCGGGCATGGTCGTCGACGTCGCCGACCGCGGGCTGCGCGATCCCCGACCTGCGCGAGTCGTACGATCAGGCCCCGCTCGCCACCTGGTGCCCCGACACCGTCGACGGCGCGACCCCGTGCGTGCAGCGGTTCGACGACGGCGGCGTGATCACCGGCCACTGCCAGGGCACCGACGTCGCCGGCGACTGGGCGGCCCGCGACGCCACCGGCGTCGAGCGCTGGCACGCTCGCTTCGCCGCGCCCGGCCAGCACCCGACCGCCGTGTTGGTGCTCAACACCCGGTCGAGCGTGCCGCGGGTCACGATCCAGGAGACCCTGACCCGGGGCGTGCTGACCGACGGTGGCAAGGTCATCGATGCCTCGCACGTCGAGCTGCAGTGCCAGCCGCGGTCCGGCGGCGCGGCGATGGTCAGTCGCGACGTCCCCGATGTGGCCGAGGGCGACAGCGAGGTCCGGCTGACCTTGCCGACCGGCGTGATGCGCTGCTCGATCCACGACGACGTCGCGACCTCGTGCCGCATCGGCGATCAGCAGGTGATCGGCCCGATGGCGGCCGCGGCCTACCAGCGGCTGGTCGACGCCGAGGACCAGATCCGCGGCTGCAACGTGCCGAAGCTGCCGGCGCTGCCCGAGTGCGGCGACGGGTTCAAGAGCGGCACCGAGGCGTGCGACAACCGCGGCCCGGTCGAGTCGGCCACCTGCGACGTCGACTGCACGCGGCCGGTGTGCGGCGACGGCCTCATCAACCACGCGGCGGGCGAGGTCTGCGACGACCACGGCGAGAGCCCGCGCTGCGACAAGGACTGCACCCTGCCCAGGTGCGGCGACGGGGTCATCAACCACGCCTTCGGCGAGCGCTGCGAGACGACCGCGGCCGGCGGGACCGCGACCTGCGACAACGACTGCACCCTGCCCATGTGCGGCGATGGCGTGGTCAACGCCGCCGCGCACGAGCAATGCGACCCCGGGGCCGCGCGCGAGACCGCCGAATGCACCGCCACCTGCACGCGGCAGCGGCATCCCGCGGTGCCGGTCCGCGTGCCCGGCTCGCCCTGATTGGCGTCACCCGAGCGCGGCGCGGGGACTACGGCTGATCGCCGGTGAGCTGCGGCAGCTCCGACAGGTTGGGCACCAGGATGATCTCGATGCGGCGGTTGAGCTCGCGCCCGGCCTCGGTGTCGTTGGCCGCGACCGGATCCTGCTCGCCGTAGCCGGCGGCGCCGACCTGGGTCGACGGCATGCCGTGCTCGACCATGAACTCGACCATCGTCACCGCGCGCGCGGTCGACAGCACCCAGTTGTTGCGGAACTTGCGGGTCTTGATCGGCACGTTGTCGGTGTGGCCAGCGATCAGGAAGCGGCGATCCTTGAACTCGAGCAGCACCAGCGTCACCTCGGTCAGCGCGGCCTGGCCGGCGGCGCTGAGCTGGTCGGAGCCGCTCGGGAACAGGATGCTCGACGGCAGCTTCACGACCATCTGGCCGTTGCGGAAGCCGATCTCGAGCTTGCCCGAGTCGACCAGCGACCGGAACCGGTCCTGGAGCTGGCGGTACGCGGCCAGGCGCTGCTCCTGGGCGTCGCGCTGCCGGCGCAGCTCGGCCAGCTCGGACTCGGTCGCCTCCTTCTCGCCCTTGATCTTGGTCAGCTCCTCCTGGCTGGTCTTCGACGTGCTGTCGTACTCGCCGCGCAGCTTGTCGAGGTCGCCCTCGAGGCCCTTGATCCGCTCCTCGCGATCGAGCCGCTGCTTCTGCTCGTCGGCGAGCTGACCCTCGAGGTCGCTCACGTGGGTGAGGGCCTTGTCGTAGGTCGACTTCTTGACCAGACAACCGCTGCTCAGGGCCAGGACCAGCGCGAGGCCGGGGCCCAGGATCCTCGTCTGCTTCATCGCCCGGTTGTACCCATGGTCCGCCGCGCCGTCCACCGGCCGGCGGTCGCGCGCGGCGGCCGGCCCTGGGCAACCCGGTGCATCGCTCGGCCGTGTCGGGCGGGTCGGGACGAGGTACCTTCCGACCTTGTGCCGACGCTTCCATCCCCGTGATCCCCGTGCCCACGCGCCTCCCGCCGATCTGGCAATGGTCCGAGCACTGCCAGCCAATGCCAGGCTCGCCGAACTTGAAGACTGTCATTCTCAATTCGCTTGCAGGGGGGGGGCTGATTCGCTCTACAGATCATCAATGACTCGATCGTGTTCGCGCTCGGGCGTTGGGGCAGTCGGGCTCGTCGCGCTGCTCGCGGCGATCGCGCTCGGCGCCGGCGCGGCGTCGGCGCAGGCGCCGGTGGCGGGAATGCACACGACCATGGGGCCCGGCGCCGGGCTCACGTCGGCGGTGTCTCCGTCCGGTGGCTACGCGACGTCGGTGCCGCTCGAGCTGCCGCCGCCGCGGGGGCCGGTGCCGCTCCCGGTTTCGGTGGTTCACACCGGCGGCCCGCTGGCCGGGGTCGCCGGCGTCGGCTGGGAGGTGCCGCTGTCCTACGTTCACCTGTCGACGACGCCGTGGCGGCGCAAGCCCGTCGTCGGTCCCGGCGGCAACGACACCGCGCCCGAGCGGGTCACCGTCGTCCTCGACGGCGTCGCGACGCCGATGGTGCCGCTCGGCGATCACTTCGTGCCGTTCGCCGGCGGTGCCTTCCAGGAGCTGCGCCAGACGGCCGCGGGCTGGACGCTCACCACCGTCGACAATCTCGAGTACCTGTTCGGGCTCGCGAGCGGCGGTATGTGGATGTTGACGCACATCCGCGACCGGGCCGGTCGTGACGAGGTTGAGTTGCAGTACCGGTCGGATCGTGCCGTCGCGACGAATCTGCACTGCAATGGAGACCTCCGGCTGAGCTCCGTCAGCTACACGTTCTCGGATCCCGCGATTGGCAAGGTGCCGCTCTACGAGATCGACCTCGACTACGACGCGTGGTGGACACCCCCCGATCCCCGAGGGCTGAGCGGCGCGGCCCAGTGTGGCTGGCGGCAAGGGACCTCCGGCGCCTTCGAGTACGCGCATCCCTTCGAGCACGTCGGGGACGACGGGTTCGCGTTCGATCGCACGAGCCTGCTGACCCAGATCCGCGTCATGGCGCGGGATAACCTTGCCCCGGCCAGCGCGCCTCGCCGGATCCGCGCGTATCAGTTCGGTTACGCCGCGGATCTGGCGACCGATCAGCCACGGCTCACGCGGGTGACGACCACGGGCGAGGATGGGACGCCCGAGGGCGATCCCTCGCACGCGCTCCCGGTGGCGACCTACGGCTACGGCGCGACGGCGGTCAACGGCGACGACGGGCCCGACGTCGCGTACGGCCCCCGGACCGAGATCGGGCGGCTCTTCATCCCCGGGGCAGGCTACGCACCGGGCCTCAGCACGACGGTCCCGCAGACGACGACGGTCACGACCCCGGTCCAGGTCAACGGCGTTCCGTTCGCCTATCCCATCGGACAGCGCACCAAGACGCGCGTCCGCCACCTCCTCCGCGACTTCACCGGCGATGGCCTTCCCGACCTGCTGTACAAGGTCATCGCCAGCGACGCCGACCCCGATGATCCCGGCGCCGGCACCTGGTACCTGTTCGCCAACCGACTCGGGCCCAACGGCCCCGACCTCTCGAACCTGACGACGTCGTGGACCGGTGCGGCCGGCCCGGCCGAGCTGCAGATGTCCACCACGCTGCAGCTCCCTGGCAGCGAAGGCCACGAGCCAACGGCCGCGCAGCGCGACGCGATGATCACGACCGAGACCTGGACCCAGTTCGCCGACTGGAACGGCGACGGCCGGCTCGATGTCATCGACGCCGACGGCGGTAGCGATCGCAACCACTGGCGCATATGGCTCAACGAGCCCTCGGCCACCAGCGGCCTGACCTGGCGCGCGATCCAGGTCGACGTCGCGACGATCCGGCACTGGCTCGAGAACGAGCACGGTTACGTTCAGGTCGCGGACATGAACCTTGGTCTGATCGAGCAGAGCGACTGGAGCATCAACCTCCCGCTCGAGCGCAGCCGGAGCTGGCACCGCTACATGTCCGGCGACACGGTGCGTTACGAACTGACGGGGTTCGAGGATTGGTCCGCGCAGCCACACCAGCCGGACGACACCTGGGAGCGCACGTTCTCGACCAGCACGTACACCGAGTGGCAGCTCGCCGACCGCAACGGCGACGGCTTCCTCGACTTCGTCGCCTCGTCCGTGCCCGTCCGCCGGTGCGAGGTCCTCGCGCCGAGCACATGCACGTTCTCGGACAGCACTCACAAGACGTGCGGCGCGGGCCGCTTCGAGATGGCGTTGTCGGCGACCACGTGCAATGACCTCGGGACCCGCGCGCATGGCCAGCTGGCCTACGCGCTCAACCAGCTCGGTCCGTTCACGCCGCCCGGACGATCGCCGTTCGGCGAGCTCGAGCAGACCGAGGTCGACACGGCCTGGGGCGTTGCCCAGTGGGCGCAGGGCGCGTTTGCCATGGAAGGCACCACGCCGTGGTTGACCACGGACGCGGTGCAGGCGCACGAGTGGTCGCCCGAACCCGACGCGGCAGGCGTCACCTGGCAAGTCCAGTCCCTCGGTGACAAGAAGGAGACCGGGACGCTGGCGCTGGAGCTCGACGCCGTCGCCGGTGGTGCGGTGCGCTTCGAGAGCGAGCACAAGCGGCGGTGCGAGGACTACCCGCGATCCGAGGACTACCTGACCCTGCAGACCGGTGGGACCGCCGACCTCGACGGAGATGGCCGCGCCGACCTGCTGTACCCGCCCGCGGGCTGGCACCCCGGCGGCTCGGATCGCTGGCCGGGGGACTGGACGGTGCGCTTCGCGACCGGCGCGGGCTTCGGTCCTCCGCGCACGCTCACGGCGCCGCTGGATCACAGGTTCGCGCTGTCCGAGTCGAGCGCCCGGTGCGATCCGTACGGCTTCCCTGAGGTCAACACGACGGCCGGCCTCACCGACATGGACGGCGACGGCCGGCCCGAGCTCCTGCGCGTGAGCGCCGAAGGCCGCCTGTTCATGTCGAAGCTGACCACCGCCGAGGGCGGGGCCGGACTGGCGGCCGGCCGGCTGCGCACCATCGACAACGGGCGGGGCGCGACCACGACGATCGCGTACGCCAATCGCAAGCAGACCGGTCCGCACAACGGCGACGTTCCGCAGCCCGAGATCGTCGTGGCCAGCATCAGCACCGAGGTCACCGACGGCTCGGCGCCGAACAGCGCGCCGACCTACTACGGCTACGGCGGACTGTCGATCGCCTATGACCCGCTCGCAGGGCACTGGGGGTTCCAGGGCTATCGGCGCCAGGTCACCGCGAGCGGCACGCCCAATCCGTGGCAGCCCGGCGCGATCGACGGAGTCCTCACCATCGTCGATCGTAGCCCGGCGGCGGCGCCCGGCTCGACCTACGCCCAGCACCTGCTGGGCGGGCAGCCCTCGAGCACGAAGCAGCTCCAGCGGTTCGGGATCCAGGCGAGCCACCTGCCGTTCTACTCGATGGACGGTCCCACCTGGAACTACGTCGCCGGGACCACGCCTGCGTACGGCGTCGTCGCCCTGAAGCCGGCGGACGTCGTGGTCGGCGACGCGCGCTACGACTGCGGTGAGCTCGATCCCGCGACCGGCGACGTCGGCGGCACCGGTCGGTGCAGCGCGGCCGGGCTGGTGTACGTCGCCGGCACCGAGTTCTGGGAGGGGAACGCGGCGCCCCCTGCTACCTCGAACGTCGAGTCCGGATCGACGATCGAGGTCACCGATGAATACGGTCGACCCGTTCGGCTCCACGACCGTGGCGACCTTCGTCGCGACGACGACGATCGCTGTACCCAGGTAACGTACGCCGCCACCCCCGATGGTCGGCCGTTCCCCTCGGTCCCGGCTCGCGTCATCATCGATGACTGCGGCTTCGGCACACCCGGCCGCAGCCCGGGCACGACCACCATCCTCGCGTCGACGGGGTACCACTACGACGGCCTTCCTGAAGGCCAGGTGGTCACCGGCCTGCTCACCTCCCGGTCCGTCGACCGCTATGGCCCCGAAGGCTATCTGGACACGCAGGACGCCGAGCACTTCGAGTACGGTGCGTTCGCCCAGGTCAGCGTGGCGCGGTCCGAGCGCGTGCTTGGCAGCGCCGCGATCCGCCAGACCGCGATGACCTACGACGCCTTCGGGATGGCCGTGGTCGCGTCGACGGTCACGGCCACCGGCCTGCCACCCCGCATCACGACGGCGCAGGTGTCGAGCTGGCCGTCCCGTCCCGCCGTCGTCACCGATCCGACCGGCGTGGCGAGCACCACCGAGCGCGACGGCTACGGCCGGGCGGTCCGCGAGCTGATCCGCCCCAAGGACGGCGCCGACACGACCGTGCGCCGGACGGTCTTCCACGACGACATCTCGCATCGTCGGGTCGACCTCGACGTCTTCCCGGTCGGGGCCACGCCCGGCAGCGAGGACGCGGCGCCCGATCGTCAGCACGTCACCACCGTCTTCGACGCACTCGGCCGGCCCCGCTACCATCGCCGCCTGCTCGGCAGTGACTACGGCGGGGCGACGCTGGTCAGTGGTCTCGTGGAGTACGACGCGCTCGGCCGGGTCGCGTTCGAGGCCCAGCCGTTCGCGGTCCAGCCGCTCGAGAACCTCGACATCTTCGATCC
>JAYVSF010000205.1:0-8255 GCA_043775605.1 Myxococcales bacterium | reverse complement strand
GCATGCCGAACAGCGTGGCGCGGCCGGACGGCGGCGGGGGGGGTGTCCGCGCGGGGGGCGCGATGGCGCCCGGCGGCGGCGGGGCCGCGGCGATCGACTGGGTCGGACGCGCGCCCGGCGGCGGCGGCGGGCTCGACCCGCGAGCCTCGGTGAACAGCGGCGGATTGGCGGGCAGCCCGTTGCGGATCCGCCAGCGCTCGAGCGCGGCGGCCAGCTCGTCGTACGCGATCATGGCGTCACGATACCACCTGCGTCGCGGGCCACCGACCCGGCCCGCGCGAAACTCTCCCGGCTCGGTCAGGCGGCGAGGTGGGCCAGCATCGGGTCGACGACCGACGGCACCCCGTGGTGCAGCATCACGGCGCCGCCGAGCAGCTCGATGCCGAGCCGGTAGTCGTCGTCGGCGTCGTCGCCGACCCACTGCACGCGACCCTTGAACCGGTACGAGCGCTGCGCCGCCGGATCGTCGATGACCAGATCGATCAGCGCGCCGGCCTCCGCGTAGGGCGCGCCCCGACAGACCAGGCCGCCCGGCGCCAGCTCCGACACCGTGACCGCGTCGTGCAGGTCACCGCCGCGCAGCACCGCCGCCAGCGCCACCCGCTCGCGGCGGAATCGCCGACCCTCGCGCGCCCGCAGGTCGTCCTCGCCGGCCACGAACCGCGCCTCCAGCTCGGTCAGCTCGACGATCTCGTCGAGGCTGAGGCCCTCGCCCGACGCGCAGGTGCCGAGCAGGACCCGGTAGCGGTACACGAGCTCGAGCATGGGCCGGGACAGAGCAAGGCCAGTGCCACCACGCCGCACCCGCACGACGCGACGCAAGCCCCCGAAACCCGACCCGGGGTCGCCAGACCCGACCGATCGCCTGGCCGGGTTTGTGGACTCCAGTTCTCGGGCGTACCCCAGCGATGTCGTGGCGCGGGCCTCGGCCGCGGACGCCGTTGGATTCCGCCAGGTTCAGCTCCGTCATTGACAGCGTGGCGGTTCGCGCCCGACTCTCGGCCCCGGTCGAGACCTCGATGGACCTGTTCGCAAAGTCGGCCCACGCCCGGCGGGTCCTCCAGCCGCTCGCCGAGCGTATGCGCCCGCAATCGCTGGACGAGCTGGTCGGCCAGGACCACTTGCTCGGCCCCGGCAAGCTGCTCGGGCAGCTCGGGGCCGGCCACCACCTGCCGTCGCTGTTGCTGTGGGGCCCCCCTGGGACCGGGAAGACCACCCTGGCGCGGCTGCTCGCGGAGGCGATCCGCGCCCACTACGTGACCCTGTCCGCGGTCCAGGCCGGCGTGAAGGAGGTCCGCGAGGCGGTCGCCGAGGCCGCCCAGCGCCGCGATCAGTACGGCCACCGCACGCTCCTGTTCGTCGACGAGATCCACCGGTTCTCGAAGACCCAGCAGGACGCGCTCCTGCCCCACGTCGAGGCCGGCACGATCACGCTCATCGGCGCCACCACCGAGAATCCGTCGTTCGGCGTGGTCGCGGCCCTGCTGTCGCGGGCGCGGGTGGTGCGGCTCGAGAGCCTGACCGACGAGGCGATCGCGATCCTGGTCCGGCGCGCGCTGGCCGATCGCGACCGCGGCCTCGGCGCTGCCGAGCTGGCGGTCGACGACGAAGGGATCGCCGCCATCGCGGGGCTGGCCGCCGGCGACGCCCGGCGCGCGCTGGGCACGCTCGAGGCCGCGGCCGAGCTGGCCCGCCGGTCGACAGCGGTCGGGATCGCGATCGTCACCCGCGACCACGTCCAGGAGGCCGCGCAGACCCGGGCGCTGGCCTACGACAAGGCCGGCGACGAGCACTTCGCGGTGGTCAGCGCGTTCATCAAGAGCCTGCGGGGCACCGACCCCGACGCCGCCGCGTACTGGATGACCCGGATGCTCGAGGCCGGCGAGGATCCGCGCTTCATCCTGCGCCGCATGGTGATCTTCGCGTCCGAGGACATCGGCAACGCCGATCCCCAGGCGCTGGCGGTCGCGGTAGCGGCGCTGCAGGGCTTCGAGCTGGTCGGCTTGCCCGAGGGGGCGCTGCTCCTGACCCAGGCCGTCGTCTACCTGGCCTGCGCGCCCAAGTCGAACACCGCGCTCACCACCTACGCCGCCGCGCGCAAGCTGGTGCGCGAGCGCGGCGCGCTGCCGGTGCCGGCCGAGCTGCGCAACGCGTCGACGGAGCTGGCCCGCCAGATGGGCCACGGCCAAGGCTACAAGTACCCCCACGACTTCGACGGTGCGTACGTGCCGACCGACTACCTGCCGGCCGAGCTGGTCGGCGCGCCGATCTACGTGCCGACCGACTCCGGCTACGAGGCCGAGCTCAAGGCCCGGCTGGCGGCGCTGGCCGCGCGTCGCAAGCGCTGAGCGAGCTGAGCGAACGATGAGAGGGCGTCCGCGCGCTTCTGTCGATCGTCCAGCTGTGATACCCATGGGGCCCGATGTCGACCACGCTCGACCCGACCCAGGAGGACATGTTCCTGGGCATCGCCAATGCACTGTTCATGAACCGGTTGCACGTGCTGCGCCTGACGGAGATCGTGCGCCACGGCATCCGGCCCAACCCCGAGGACGGCAACATGGACGTCCCGGACGCGATCGACGAGGAGCTCAAGCAGCAGGCGCTGCACTACGTGCTCAAGTGCTTCCCGGCCAGCTTCAACAAGAAGCTGTCGGCCGCTGCGGCCGCCTGGCTCGCGGTCTCCTGAGCCGTCACCGCCAGACCGCGGGCCAAGGCTCGCGTCGTTACGCGATCGATCGGCGCAGCAGCGCGATCGCGCGCGGGCCGAGCGTCTCGCCGCGCCAGGCCACGGCCCGCGACACCACCAGGGCCTTGTCGATCGACGACAGCCGCGGGCGGTGGGACATCAAATTTTCGCCGGCGGCGGCGATCTTGTCGAGCGCGCGCATGCCGCCGTGCCACATCAGCGCCAGCTCGACCGCGAGATCGTCGCCGACTCGATCGATCAGCGGCCGGGCGCGCTCGAACAGGGCCCGGGTCCGGGCCACCTGGTAGCGCACCAGATCGCCGACCTCGCGGCTGACCCGACGGGCCTCGAGGTCGGCCTCGGTCACGCCGAAGTGGCGAAGATCCTCGAGAGGCAGGTACAGCCGGCCGCGAGCCAGGTCGGCGGGCACGTCCTGGAGCAGCCGGGTGATGGCCAGGCCCGAGGCCAGGTCGTCGGCGAAGGCGTGCAGCTCGGGCGCGCGGTAGCCGCCGATGTAGAGCAAGAGGTGGCCGACCGGCTCGGCCGACTGCCGGGTGTAGCTGCGCAGCTCGTTCCAGGTCGGGTAGCGGTGGGTCTCGAGATCGGTCCGGAAACCGGACAGCAGCTGGGTCAGCTCGGTGATCGGCAGGTCGAAGCGGCGGACGGTCTCGGCCAGGGCGAGGAATACCGGGTGCTCGGGCGGCTTGCCGCGATAGGTCGCGTGCAGCAGCTCCTCCCAGCGGTCGAGCTCGCGGGCCCGGCGGCCCTCGTAGGCCGGCTCATCGGCGAAGTCGTCGGCGACCCGGGCGAACGCGAAGATCGCGAAGATGTGCTGGCGCAGCGTCGACCGGGCGAAGAACGACGCCACCGGGAAGTTGTGGTGGTGGGCCCGGCACAGCGCCTCGCAGTAGCGGTAGCAGGCCGCCTGATCCAGCGGCGACGGCAGGGGGACGGCCTGGGCAGGAGCGCGGCGTTCGCCGATGCGGTGGATCATGGGGGGGCCTCGTTCGCCAGCCGCTCCATGATGCCCTGGACCGCCTCGATGCGCACGTCGCCGCCGGCGGCCAGCGCGACCGCGACCGTGGCGATCAGGTGATCCGGCACCCCGGCGGCGCGGGCGATGGCGCGGGCGTGCAGGGTCATGTGACCGCGCTGGATGCCCTCCGTGGCCAGGGCCCGCAGCGCCGCCAGGTTGCAGGCCAGCCCGGCGGCGGCGGCGATCGCGGCCAGCCGGGCGGCGGCCTGGGCGCCGGCCAGACGCAGGGCCAGGGCCGCGCCGCGGTGGACCCGGAGCGCGCCGCCGACGGTGCCGACCGCCAGCGGCAGCTCGAGCTCGCCGAGGAGGCCGTCGCCGTCCTCGCGCCAGATCGCCAGCGGCCGGTAGGTGCCGGTGCGGGCGGCGTAGGCGTGGGCCCCGGCCTCGACCGCGCGCCAGTCCTGGCCGGTCGCGACCAGCACCGCGTCGACGCCGTTCATGATGCCCTTGTTGTGGGTGACCGCGCGGTACGGGTCCTGCTCGGCGAAGCGCGAGGCCCGGGCGATCGCGGCCCGGACCTCGGCGCCGACGGTGCGCTCGTCGCCGAGATCGGCGTCGGCGATGCGACCGGTGATGCGCACGGTGCGCTGATCCGAGAGGTTGGACAGGATGCGGAGGCCGACCTGACCGCCGGCCCTGGCGGCGACGTCGTCGGCGAGCTGCTCGCACAGCGTGTTGACCAGGTTGGCGCCCATCGCGTCGAGGCAGTCGACGTCGAGGTGGAGGACGACCACGCCGCCGTCCGGGCCGGGCGGCCGGGCCAGGATCCGCGCCGACACCGCGCGCGGGCCGCCGCCGCGCGCGACCAGGCGGGGTGCGAGGTCGCGGGCCCGACCGAGGATCTCGGGGCCGGCCGCCGTCAGCGCGGCGACCGCGCCGTCGACGTCGACGATCTCGAGGACCTGGATCTGGCCGGTCACCACCGCCGCCGACACCTGGCTGGTGAAGCCGCCACCGGCGCGGATCATCCGCGCGCCGTTGGACGCCGCCGCCACCACCGACGGCTCCTCGAGCGCCATCGGCACCAGCGCGTCGAGGCCGTCGATGGTGAAGTTGGTCGCGATCGCCAGCGGCAGGGCCAGCCGGCCGATCACGTTCTCGATCATGTCGTCGGCGCAGTCCTCGGCCAGACCGCCGGCGAGGGCGGCCAGGTCGTCGGCGTCGAGGGCGGCCAGCTCCGCCACCTGGCGCCGGCGCTCGGCGAGCGGCAGACGGAAGAAGCCGGGCAGGCGCGACGACACGGCCGCCGACCTTAAGCGCGCGACCGGCAGATGTCCACGGCGGGTGGGGTGGGGGAGAGCGGTGACGGGCACGACCTGGATGAGATGACCGGGAGGTCGCGGGAGTTACCTGGGCCGGCCAGATCTCCACGCGCAGATGGCCCGGCCCGTTGACCGTACGCCCGCATTCAACGAACGTGATCTCAACACATCCTAGGGGGGATCAGTTCATGAAGAATTCCGTCGTCAAGGTCGTCATTCTCTCGATCATCACTTTCGGTATCTACGGCCTCGTCTGGTTCGTCGGCACCAAGGACGAGATGAACAAGCGCGGCGCCAACATCCCGTCGGGCTGGCACCTCATCATCCCGATCCTCAACATCATCTGGATGTGGAAGTGGGCCGGCGGCGTCGAGAAGGTCACCAACGGCAAGCAGTCGCAGGCCATGGCCTTCATCATGGTCTTCGTGCTGAGCATCATCGGCATCGCGATCGTTCAGAGCGAGTTCAACAAGGTCGCGTGATCTCGTGAAGACCCGTTCGGTGGCGTCGGTCGTCGTCCTCTCGCTCATCACCTTCGGCATCTACATCCTGGTGTGGATGGTGAAGACCAAGAACGAGATGAACAAGCAGGGTGCGCGCATCCCGACCGCGTGGATGATGCTGATCCCGCTGGTCGGCGCCATCCTGTGGATGTGGAAGTACTGCGCGGGCGTCGAGCTCGTGACCCGCGGCAAGTACAATCAGGGCATCGCGTTCGTGATGCTCTACCTGCTCAACGTGATCGGCATCGCGATCCTCCAGGACGCCTTCAACAAGGCGGCCGGCGAGGCTCTGCCCGAAGCGCGCGCGGTCAGCTGACGGCTGCGCTGCGCGGCCGGCGGACTGCCACGCCGGTCGGGTCGACGGACAGGCGCAGCGGCGACAGGCCGGCTGCGACGACGGCGGCGTCGAGCTGGTGATGATCGATCGTCGCTGACGCGGCGATCAGCACGACGTCGCCACCGCCGGCGCCGGTGGTCTTGGCGGTGGCGCCGAGCGGCGCCAGGGTCGCGGCGAGCGCGGTCACCGAGGCTGGCACGAGGTCGACGCCGGTGGCGGCGGCCAGCGCGGTCATGGCCCGGCCGCCCGCAGCGATCGCGGCGATCGCCTGTGACGCCGTGGTGGCGCCGGCGAGGGCGTCGGCGGCGTCGGCGATCGCGGCCAGGGCGCGGTCGGTGTCGATCGGCGTGCGGGCCCGGCCGGCGCGGACCGCGGCGACCAGCGTCGCGGTGTCGGCAGGCTGGCCGGTCCAGGCGAAGCCCAGCTGCAGGTCGGCGGGCAGGGTCAGCGCGGTGGCGGGCGCGCCGCGGCGGACGTCGATCACGCCGCCCCAGGTGCTGGCGGCGATGTCGGCGCCGCTGCCGCGGGCGCCGCGCGGGCCCTGGGCCTCGGCGTGCGCGATCGCGCTCAGCCGGGCGATGGTCGCGCGCCACGGGCCGAGGTCGCTGCCGGCCGGCAGGGGCGCGGCGATCGCGGCGCCGATCGCGGCCACGGTCGCCGCCGCCGACGAACCGAGGCCGAGCTTGTGGGCGCCGTCGCGCAAGGCGTCGGTGTCGACCACCAGCCGCTCGAACGCGGCCGCGATCTCGCCGCCGAGCTCGCGCGCGACCACCACGCGGGCAGCCTGCAGGAACTCCGACGGTGCCGCGGTCGCGGGCTGATCGAGCGTTGCCTGGGCCCGGCGATCGACCGCCGCGACCAGCGCCCGGCCACCGTCAAGCACCGCGTACTCGCCGGCCAGCATCACCTTGCCCGGCGCGGTGACCACGAGCGCGCCGGCCATGTCAGTCGGCTCCAGGCGCGACGATCGCGGCCCGCTCGCCGGCGGCGGCGACGATCACCGCCGTCACGCCTGGCACGGCCCGCAGCGCGGCGGCAACCGTGTCGGCGTCGGCGGCGTCGGTCAGCACCTTGACGTGCGGGCCGGCGTCCATCGTCGCCCACGCCGCTCGACCGGCCGCGCGCAGGGCCACGACCTCGGCCATCGCCGCCAAGGTCGCCGGCTGCCAGTAGAGGATCGTCGGCCGCGAGGCGATCGCTGCGGCGTGCATCGCCAGCGCGCTGGCCTCGGTGACCACGCCCAAGGCTTCGAGATCATCGGCGGCGATCGCGGCCTCGGCGGCGGTCAGGTCGCCGGGCACCGAGCCGAGCCAGCCGGCGTACAGCGGCGAGGTCGCGGCGCAGTGCTCCATCGCGTCGCGCGAGCCGTGGCGCTTGGGCGCGCCGCCGCCGACCTCGGCCACTACCATGCGGACCCGGGCGACCAGCGCCGGCGCGGCGATCGCGGTGGCGAACGCGTCGTCGCCGTCGGTGCGGACCCCGGCGTGCATCCGCACGAAGCCGCCGTGGATCGAGCGCGCGGCCGAGCCCGAGCCCAGCCGGGCCAGGCGCGAGCGGGCGGCGTCGTCGAGGTCGAGGCCGGCCGCCGCCGCCGCGGCCACCGCCAGCGCGGCGAAGCCCGACGCCGACGACGCCAGGCCCGACGCGGTCGGGAAGTGGTTGACGGTCGTGATCGCCGCCCGCGCCGATAGCCCGGCCTGCGCCCGGACCTCGTCGAGCCACGCGCTGGTCCGGGCCAGCACCGCGGCGGTCGCGGGTGCGCCGTTCATCGTCAACCGGTCGCCGGTCAGCGCCGGGTCGAAGCGCACGGTGGTGATCGTGGTCAGCGCGTCGAGGGTGAGCGACAGGCTACCGGCCGCCGGCAGGTTGCGGGCGGCGTCGCGCTTGCCCCAGTACTTGACCAGCGCGATGTTGGCGCAGGCCCGCGCGGTCACTGCGGTCACCGCGTCGCCGGGCGCCGGCCGCCGCGCGCTCATGGCCGGCCTCCGACCACCGCGACGAAGCCGTCCTTGCCGAGCCGTCGCCAGCCGGCGATCACCGCGTCCTCGCGGCCGGGCGCCAGCGCGAGCACCGCGCCGCCACCGCCGCCGCCGGTCAGCTTGGCCCCGAACGCGCCGTCGACCAGGGCGCTGGCCACCATCGCGTCGAGGTCGGGCGTCGACACCCCGATCCGGGCCAGGCGGGCGTGGGCGTCGGCGAAGATCGCGCCCAGCGCGGCCAGCGCCGCGTGATCGCGGATCGGCCCGCCGAGGATCGCCGCCGCTCGCTCGGCGCCGGCCCCGAGCGCGGCCAGATCGACGTCGACCTGCGGCCGCTCGCGTCGAGCCTGCGCCACCCGCTCGACCATCACCGCGGTCGCCCGCGACTGGCCCGATAGCCCGATCGCGAGCGTCAGCGGCGGACCGGCGATCGCGGTCAGGCCCACGCC
>JAYVSF010000204.1:0-7414 GCA_043775605.1 Myxococcales bacterium | reverse complement strand
GACGGCGTCCGCGGCGAGCCGCGGCGCGGGGTAGCGATCGCCGTCGAGGGCGACGTGATCACCGCGGTCGGCGCCGACGCCAGCACGCCGGTGCCGGCGGGCGCTCTCGAGGTCGATTTGCGCAGCGTCGAGACCGAGGGCGCGATGCCGCCACGTGTCGTGAGTGTACTCCCCTCGGCGCCGATCTGACGCTCGTGGAGGCCGATTGACGAGCTGACAGAGCAAGTGTACACATACATGCATGGCTACCAAGACGATCACAATTGATCTGGCAGCTTATGATCGACTCAAGCGCGCCCGCCTGCGCCACGGCGAGTCGTTCTCGCAGGTGATCAAACGCGGGCGTTGGGAGCGACCGAGGTCGACAGGGAGCGGGCTCCTGGAGGCGCTGGAGCGGGCACCAGCGCTCGATGACGAGACGATCGAGCGGCTCGAGCGCAACCAGCGCAACGACGATCCGCCGAGCGATGCATGGACCGAGTAGCGCTCGATACATCGTTCCTGATCGATCTACAGAACGAGCGCCGCGGTCGCGGTGCAGCGGTCGGAGCGACCGCGTTCCTGCGTGCCCACGCGACCACGGAGTTGCTATTGCCGGCGGTCGCGCTCGGCGAGTACCTCGAAGGCTTCAGCGACCCGAATGGTGAGGCGGCGCAGGCGCTGATCGCGCCGCTCCGCGTCCTCGAGGTCACGCATGAGGTCGCACGGCTGTACGCGTCAGTCACGCGCGCGCTTCGTGAGACCGGATGGTTGATCGGGACCAACGACCTCTGGATCGGATGCTCCGCGCGCGCGGCCGGCGTCCCGATCGTCACGCGCAACGTCGAGCACTTCCGCCGGGTACCGGAGCTCGTCGTGGTCGACTACGTCGCCACGAAGGCTGCTCGCTAGGGCAGGCCTGTGGGTCTTCGATGAGCTGCGTCGAGGGACTCGTCGGGAATTAGACGTCGAGCTCGTCGATCTCGTGGGCGTGTTCGGTGATCAGGCGGAAGCGGGCGGCGACGTCCTTGCCCATCAGCTCGGCGATGATGGTCTCGGTCGCGTCCTCCTCGCCCGGCAGCACCCGGACCCGCAGCGCGGTGCGCGACTTCGGATCGAGCGTGGTGCTCTTGAGGGTCTCGGGGTTCATCTCGCCGAGGCCCTTGAACCGGGTGATGCTCGGCTTGGAGTTGGGCTTGCCGTGCTGCTTGAGCAGCCGCTCCTTGTGCAGATCGTCGAGAGCCCAGAAGGTCTGCTTGCCGAGATCGATCCGGTACAGCGGCGGCTGGGCCAGGTAGACGTGGCCGGCGTCGAGCAGCTTGCGCATGTGGCGGAAGAAGAACGTGAGCAGGAGCGTCGAGATGTGGTGGCCGTCGGCGTCGGCGTCCATCAACAGGAAGATCTTGCCGTAGCGCAGCTTGGACAGATCCATCGTGTCGCCGAGGCCGCAGCCGAGCGCGCTGACGATGTCGCCGAGCTCCTTGTTGCCCGACAGCTTGGCGTCGTTGGCCTGGAAGGTGTTGAGGACCTTGCCGCGCAACGGCAGGATCGCCTGGGTCCGGCGGTCGCGGCCCTGCTTGGCCGAGCCACCGGCGGAGTCGCCCTCGACGATGAACAGCTCGCTCTCGCCCGGATCGGTCGAGGCGCAGTCGGCCAGCTTGCCCGGCAGGTTGAGCCGGTGGCTGATCGCGGTCTTGCGGCTGACGCCCTCCTTGGCCGCGCGCGACGCCTCGCGGGCCCGGGCCGCGATGATGGTGCGGGCGACGACGGCCTGGGCCCAGTTGGGGTTGCCGTTGAGGTAGTTCTCGAGCGCCGGCCGGATCAGGCCCTCGATCTGGGCCGCGATCTCGGGGTTGTTGAGCCGGTTCTTGGTCTGGCTCTGGAACTGGGGATCGTGGACGTAGGTCGACAGGATCGCGACCACGCCCTCGCGGATGTCCTCGGCGGTGAGGGTCACGCCCTTGGGATCGAGGTTGTGGGTCGCGATGTAGTTGCGGACCGCCTTGACGATCGCGGTGCGCAGGCCCTGATCGTGGGTGCCGCCGTCGGGGGTCGGCACGCTGTTGACGTGGCTCTTGATGAGGTCGTCGGGGGCCTCGGTCCACTGCAGCGCCAGCTCGACGCCGAGCTTGGCGTCGTCGTCGCGCTTCTCGAGGTAGAACACGCCGCCGGTGGACGGCACCGGCAGCTTGCCGCGGCCGGTGACCAGGGTCGGCAGCCACTCGGCGATGCCGTTCTCGTGGACGAAGCGGTGGGTGACCGCCGGCCGCTGGGTCTCGTCGATGAAGATCATCTCGAGGCCGTGGTGGAGGTAGCTCTTGGTCTCGAGCCGCTCGGCGATCCAGCCGGCGTCGAACGCCAGCTTGGAGCCGAAGATCTCGTCGTCGGGCCGGAAGAAGACGCGGGTGCCGTTGCCGCGGGCGGGGCCCAGGGTCTTGAACTTGCCGACCGGCTGGCCGCGGCTGAACCGGACCTCGTGGCGCTCGCCGTCGCGCTTGACCTGGACGGTCAGCTCGCTCGACAGCGCGTTGACCACCGCCGAGCCGACGCCGTGCAAGCCGCCCGAGACCTGGTAGCTGCCGCCGCGCTTGAACTTGCCGCCCGAGTGCAGGGTCGAGTACACGACCTCGAGCGCGGTCTTCTTGAACTTGGGCATCACGTCGACCGGGATGCCGCGGCCGTTGTCGTCGACCGTGCAGCTCTTGCCGTCGGCGTGCAGCGTCACCTCGACCCGGCTGGCGTGGCCGTTGATGGCCTCGTCGATCGAGTTGTCGACGATCTCCCACAGCAGGTGGTGGTAGCCGTCCTTGCCGGTGCCGCCGATGTACATGCCCGGCGTCTTGCGCACCGGCTCGAGGCCCTCGAGGACCTCGATCTCGTCGGCGCCGTACTTCTTGGGCGTGGCCATGGCTTACTTGCCCTCCGCAATCGCGCCCAGGCTCGGGATGGTGACCGGCACCGGCTGGCGGGTGAACGTGGTCTTCTTCTGCAGCTGGTGGCCCTTGCCGCCGCGGGCCGCGACCTGGCGGGGGTCGGCGGCCAGGGTCCAGATCTTGCCGGCCGCGTTCTCGATCACCATCGTCGTGGTCTTGTCGCCGGCGATGAAGCCGATGACGTGGTCGTCCTCGTCGGTCTTGATGACCGTGACGCCGCGGCCGGGGCCCTCGAGCTGGTTGATCTCGTCGGCCCTGCAGTGGAGGACGTGGCCGCCGGCGGTGGCCGCGACCACGACGTCGGTGTCCTTGACCCCGATGACGTCGATGACCTCGTCGCCGTCGCCGGGTCGGGCGTAGCGGCGGCCGGCCTTGGTCGTGACCTCGGCGTGGGCCGACAGCAGGAAGCGCAGGCCGTAGCCGCCCCGGGTCACGGCCAGCATCGTCGTCGGCAGCGGCAGCCGCGGGTCGAGCGACCTCGCCTGCACGATCCGCTCGCCGTCGTCGAACTTGAAGTACTTCTGGGCCGGGTCGCCGTAACCGGTCGAGGCCGCGATGTCGTTGATCTTCACCACGTAGGCCGAGCCGCGGTTGGTCAAGAAGATGACCCGCTCGCGGGTCGAGCCGGGCAGGACCGCCGTCACCGCGTCGCCCTCGCGGGTCCGGGTCTGGCCCGGATCCTTGAGCTCGCGGACCCGCTTGATCCAGCCGTCCTTGGTGACCACGACGTGGGCGTCCTCGTCGACGATGAACGCGTCGGCGTCGAACTCGGGCTCGTCGCCGACCCCGCCGGTCTTGGTCCGCCGGGTGGTGCCGTGCTCGGCGACCACCTGCTTGAGGTCGTCCTTGATGACGCCCCACAGCTTGGTCTCGCTCTTCAAGATCACCTCGATCTTGCGGGCCGCCGACTCCTTCTCGGCCAGCTCCTCGCGGATGACCTTGATCTCGAGCCGGGCCAGCTTGTAGAGCTTGAGCTCGAGAATCGCCTCGATCTGCAGCTCGTCGAGCCCGAACCGCTTCATCAGCTTGGCGGCGGCGTCGGCCTTGCCGTCGGACGCGCGGATGATCTTGATGACCTCGTCGAGAGCGTCGAAGATCGTGACGAAGCCGAGCAGCAGGTGGATGCGGCGCTTGAGCTGGGCCAGCTCGTGCTCGAACCGCCGGCAGGTGACCTCGTAGCGGAAGTCGAGGAAGTAGCGGAGGACGTCCTTGATGCCGAGCCGCCGCGGCTGGGGCGCGCCGCCGGTGAGCGCGCCGGGGCCGGTCTTGGGCGCCTCGCCGTCCTTGCCGGCCAGGTACTCGGGCGGCACCAGGCAGGTCAGGTTCATGTTGAAGTTCGACTGCAGCGGCGTCTGCTTGTACAGGTACGCCATCACCATCGCCGGCTCGGCGTCGCGCTTGATGTCGAGCACGATGCGGACGTCGGTGGTCGACTCGTCGCGGACGTCGAGCAGGTAGGGCAGCTTGCGCTCGATGATGACCGCCGCGATCTTCTCGACCAGGTCGGCCTTGGTCATCGCCCACGGGATCGAGGTGATGACGATGTCGGTGCCGCCGCGCTTCTTCTCCTCGAGCTTGTACTCGCCGCGGACCCGCAGCGCGCCCTGGCCGGTCTCGTAGATCGCCCGCAGCTCGACCTTGGTGTTGAGGAGCTGGCCGCCGGTCGGGAAGTCGGGGCCGAGGATGTACTTCATCAGCCCGACCGTGCCGAGGTCGGGATCCTCGGCCAGGGCGATCGCGGCGCTGGTGACCTCGCGCAAGTTGTGCGGCGGGATGTTGGTCGCCATGCCGACCGCGATGCCCGAGCTGCCGTTGACCAGCAGGTTGCAGAACCGGGCCGGCAGGACGGTCGGCTCCTCGGCGGTGCCGTCGTAGTTGGGCCGGAAGTCGACGGTGTTGGACTCGAGCTCGCGCAGGAGCTCCATCGCCGGCGGGGCCAGCCGGCACTCGGTGTAGCGATAGGCGGCGGGGGCGTCGCCGTCGAGCGAGCCGAAGTTGCCGGAGCCGTCGACCAGCGGCAGGCGCAGGGTGAAGTCCTGGGCCATGCGGACCATGGCGTCGTAGACCGAGGTGTCGCCGTGCGGGTGGTACTTGCCGAGCACGGAGCCGACGACCTTGGCGCTCTTCCTGTGCTTGGCGTCGGGCCGCAGGTGCTCCTCGGCCAGCATGGCGTAGAGGATGCGGCGCTGGACCGGCTTCAAGCCGTCGCGGACGTCGGGCAGGGCGCGCGAGGTGATGACCGACAGCGCATAGTTGAGGTAGCGCCGGCGGGTCTCGGTCTGCAGCGAGGTGTCGCCGTCGGCGGGGCCGTCGCCGCCGTCGAGGGTGGAGGGCGGCGCGGGCGGATCGCTGTCGCCGGAGCCGGGCGGCTGCGACGGGCGCGAGGAGCGGGGGGCGACGGTGGGCTTCTTGGCCATGATGCGCGATGTCGGTTCCGCCGGCGGGAGTGCCGGGGGCACGAGGGGGCCGACCTTACTCGCGGCGGCGAAAAGGTCCAGCTGGTCAGGATCGAGTGGAGCAGGATGACGAGGGCTCACTGGTACCTCGCGGCCGATGGCCGGGCGTAGCACGGGCGTCTGAGATCGACGGGTTCATACGCTGGTACCGTGGGCCGCTTGTTGCGCCATCGATCCACCGAGGTGGGGACCGTGACCCACCGAGGTCTAGGCGTCGGCGCCCTGGGTGGCATCCCCGGCTGGATAGGTCATCGTGAGCTGACGCATGGGAGTAGCCACGTGTACCGGACCGCGCGATGCCTTCGCGACAAGTTCGCCGGCAGCGTCGTCGGCTACGTCGTCGCCGACGAAGCGGACCAGCGACAGTGCGGCGTAGTCCCGTCGTTCCTCCATCGCGATCCATCTGCGACCAAGCTCCTCACACACCCGGCCGGTGGTGTTCGACCCGCCGAAGATATCGACTACGAGATCGCCAGGATCGGTGAGGAACTTGATGAAGAACGCCGGAAGTGCGGCAGGGAACCGGGCCGGATGGCCTTCGCGCCCGAGCGCCTTGCACCGACGGAGATATGACGAGGTCGCCTCTGTGTTCGGGATCTGCAGAAGGTTCGGTGGAATTGCGCCGCCGTTGTCGGTTCCGAACCCCTTGCTAATGTCGTGACCGGAAGGCCGATCCTTCGGCGTGTAGAACTTCTCGGGGTTCCGGATCAACAGTTTCATTCGGTCAGAGTACGGCGTGAGTACGTTCTTCACTGCGGCCTTAGGCCAATCGCCCTTACTGAACCACCAAAGAGTGTTGACCGAGTCCTTAACTCTAATCTTCCGCTTGTTGACCCACTCGATTGGGGACGGCAGCTTCGCGGGGTTGTGCCAGTAGAATTCCTCCGCGAGCCGGAATCCGATGTTGTCGCAGAAATCGAGCAAGACGCGCCATTGATACAATGATCGGACCGGCTTCCCACGGACATATGCGCCGCCGAGGTCCAGCACGAAGCTCCCCGTGGGCTTGAGGACTCGCTGTACATGAACGGCAAACGTGTGCAGCCACGCGACGTACGCGTTCTGATTCTCGTTACCGTATTCTTTCTCACGTAGTAAGGCAAACGGAGGGCTCGTCATGACGAGGTCAACGGAGTCCTCGGGAAGCCTCGCGAGCGCCTCGCGACTGTCCTGGCAGAGCTGCACGCCGAGGTCAGTGGTATACACGACGTCGTTCGTCGCGAAGTGTTTCAGGATTTCCATGATTCAGAGCCTTGGGGGATGGAAGGCGTCGTGGACAGGAGCGATCCACGAGCGTGCGAACGCCCACGAAACGGCAAGCGAGTAGGCCAAGCGCGCGTCGCGCCCGAGGACTTCGGTGAGGGCAGCGCGCATCAGTGGTTCGGGCATCTGTCCGCCGAGCCATACCGACAGCAAAGACCGATCTGGCTTAGCGAGAATATTGGCGAGCGGAGGAACCAGACGCGCCTTCACGGTCGCCGAGTCGGACCGCAGCGATAGCCACCGCAGCACCTCTGCACAACCGGCCTGAACTTCGGCGTCGCTTTGGTTCACGCCCGCCAACAGATCGGAGAGGCCGCGAAGTCCGACGTCGGCCAAGGCTGTGAGCGCATCCTCCCGTACGCGGTGTGACTGCGCCGTGAAGGCCCTAATCAGGGCTGTACGCGCTGTGGGAGAATCGATGCGTCCGATGCAGTACGCCGCGGCTGATCGCAGAAAGTAGTCTTTGGACTGATCGTCGAGGATGGCAGCCAACACCTTCGCGGCATCCTCAGTCCCCACCTCGCCGATAGCAATGATCGCTTCTAACTGATCCGGCTTGTCCGAGGCAGCCAAATCGGCGTCGAATAGGTCCGCAATGAGGAGGGAGTGTACAGCGGCGAGGTACGCCTTTGCCTCGAGGCGGACGTAGATGTCCTCGTCTGAGTTCTTCGCGATCGTTGCGATCTTGGCGCGAAGCGTCGTCTCGCGACGTACCCGGGCCAGCTTCACGCCGGCGAACCGCACCGGCAGGTTCTGGCTCTCGAGCATCTTGCCAATGATTGT
>JAYVSF010000203.1:0-5655 GCA_043775605.1 Myxococcales bacterium | reverse complement strand
CCGCCGAGCAGCTTCTCGACGTACTTGCCGATCAGGTCGACCTCGAGGTTGACCCGACCGCCCGGCCGTCGCTCGCCCAGGTGGGTGGCGGTGACCGTGTGAGGGATGAGGGCGACGTCGAAGCCGGCGTCGTCGACGCGGTTGACGGTCAGGCTGACGCCGTCGATCGCGATCGAGCCCTTGACCACGACGTAGCGCAGCAGCGCGGCCGGGGCGGCGATGGTGAGCACCAGGTTGGCGCCGAGGTCGCGCCGGGCGACGACCTCGGCGGTGCCGTCGACGTGGCCGGCGACCATGTGCCCGCCCAGCCGCTCGCCGAGCGCGAGCGCGCGCTCGAGGTGGAGCGTGCTGCCGACCCGGACCCCGCCGAGGGTGGAGCGGGCCAGGGTCTCGGCGCCGGCCAGCACGCTGTAGGTGCCGGCGGCGGCCGCGGTGACGGTCAGGCAGACGCCGTCGTGAGCGATCGACTCGCCCAGCGCCAGGGTGGCGACGTCGATCGTCGCCGGCCGGATGGTCAGGACCAGCGCGTCGGAGCGACGGTCGGCGCGCACGACGGCGCCGAGATCCTCGACCAGGCCGGTGAACATCGGGTTGCGTGTACCACGTAAGTGTCGGCTAGTCCTGCGACGCGGCGCCGCCGCCGAACGTGAACAGGAGCGCGGTGCCGTTGTCCTTCCGGGTCTCGCTGTCGGGGCCGAACCACAGCGCGCGGGCGCCAAAGAACAGACCGCTGTCGTCCTTGCCGGGGACGACCAGGTGGACGTCGAGTTGCTCGTGGTTGGGCCCGCGCCAGCCGATCGCGTGCATCGCGCCCAGCCACAGCCGGGACCGGCCGCTGGGCACGGTCATGCTGAGCTGGCCGTAGACGTCGGCCGGGGCTGCCGGGCCGGTGCTGCCCGCGCCGAACCCGACCACCGCGTCGAAGCGGCCGAGCGCGAGCCCGGCGCCGGTCCGGAGCTCGCCGACCCACTCGCCGCCGCCGTAGCCGAGCTCGACGTCGAACGCGTAGGCGAAGCCGCCGCTCGGCCGCTGCAAGCGGAAGTCGAAGCCGAGCAGGAAGCCCAGGCGGCGGGCGCCCTCGCCCGGCGCGAGCGACAGCACCCCGAAGTAGCCGCCGGCCAGCCCGGCCAGCCGACCATGGTGCTCGTTGGGGTGCCACGGCGGCGGAGTGACCGGCTGCGCCAGCGCGACGCCGTACGAGCGCGCGAGCGCGTCGATCAGCGGCCGCAGCAGGCGCACGTCGCGGGCCTCGGGCGGATCGTCGCCGGCGAGCGGCGCGAGCACCGCGATCGTGGCCGCGACCCCGCCGTGATCGACGCAGGCCCACCCGGTCCAGTGCAGCTTGTACGGGTCGGGATCGATCCACACCGTGCCGAGTTCGGCGGGGAACAGCGCCGACGCGACGGCCGGCGGCGCGACGACCGTGCCCGGCGCGCACGGCCCCTCGCTGACCGCGACCGCGTACATCGTGCTGTCGCCGCCCATCGCGCTGGTCGACACCAGGACATCGGCGCCCGACCGCTTGAACGGTTCGCCGTCGACGACCTTCCAGGATCCGGGCGCGCCGCGGGCCGAGAGCTGCTGCTGGGTGTGGGGCAGCACCACCGGATCGACGTCGGTGGCGAGCGGCGCGCCGTAGCGGACGTAGGCCGCCCGCCGGATCTCGGCGAGGTCGTCCTGCAGGGCCGCGGCCTGGGTGGCGGGGTTGACGATCACCGACAGGTAGCCCTCGCGCAGATCGAGGCAGCCGTAGAGCGGCCCTTTGCCCTCGACCACGGTCGGCCAGTAGCCGTCGGCGAAGGCGCGGTCCGCGGCCTCGCCGAGCTTGGTGATCACGAGCGCGTCCTCGTAGGCGCAGGTGCCGTGGTCGCGGACGTCGACGCCGATGCCGGCCGGCTGGCCGTCGATGACGAAGGCCAGGTTGTCCCCGCTGACCATCGCCGGCGGCAGCGACGGCTCGATCGGCCCGAGTGTCGGCACCAGGATGGCCGGACGGACCGACCGGACCACCTCGGCGAGCAGCGGCGCGAGATCGGCGCTCGCCGTCTTGCCCTGGCCGAGCGTGATCGTCGCCAGCACCGTGGCCGAGCCCAGCTCGAGGCACAGCACGACCTTGCCGCCCGCGGTGTCGAGCCGGGGCCAGTACGCCTTCGGGACCCAGTCAAAGCGCGCGGCCTCGGCGGTCCGCGCCTGCTGCGCGCACCCGGTCGGCACCTTCACGAAGTCGACGGTGGTGCCGTCGGCGCGGGTGAACAGGTCGCCGTCGGTGCGGGCGGTGTGCTGCCAGGTCTCGCTGCCGACCGCGAACGGCTCGGCCGCGACCACGCCGCGCCCTCCGACCAGCGCGCACCCTGCGAGCACGACGGCGACGACCCCGGGCCGGATGGACATCGCGATCATCTTCGCGCGGCGCGGGCCGGGCCGGCAAGCCGCGAGGGGGCGCGGCCGAACCGCACGGATGACGACGACCGGCGGGCGTCAGGCCTTGTCGGAGTTGGCCTTCACCTGCCGGACCGCCTCGGTCGCAGCCGGAGCCTCGTAGGGTGACTGGCCCAGTTCGACCTTGTCCGGTTCGCCGTACGGATCGTTGCCGTAGGCGTCGCGCACGAGCACCTTGCGCTCGCGCGGCGGATGCACCGGCGCAGGCGCGTCGTCGGCCGTCTTGGCCTCATCCGCTTGCTCTGCTTCGCGGATGGTCGGCGGGGTGGTCGCGGTCGTCGCCGGCTGCACGGGGGTGGTCATGATGGCTATCGATGCAAAGATCGAGCCTCGACGGCACCGCGCCGGGGTCCAGCACCTGCGCTCGCACCGCTCACCCCAACTGCGTCGCCACGGCACACCGGAGAGCGCAGGCGCTCGTTCACGGCCGTCGACCGGCGGCGCTGACGCTGCGCCGACCGATCAGCGTGGTCGTACGAGCGGTCGCAGGCAGGTGAGCCAGTCGGCGCCGAGCGGGGTCGGCGGGCCGAGCGCGTGCCAGCGCGGGGCGCGCGTCAGCCGGGAGAGGCCGATGGTGTCGGTCCAGGTCGGGCCGGCGCCGAGCACGACCGGCGCCTGGTAGAGCCGCAGCTCGTCGGCGAGCCCGGCGGCGATCAGCCCGGCGTGGACGCGCGGCCCGCCCTCGACCAGCAGCGAGCACACCCCGGCGGCGGCCAGCCGGCGCAGCAGGTGCGGCAACGACACCCGGCCGGCGCGATCGGCGCGCAGGCGCCAGACCTCGGCGCCCGTGGCCTCGAGTCGGCGCACCCGCGCGGCGGCGGCCCGCTCGGTGGTCGCGATGATCGGCGGGCCGAGCGCGGTCCCGCCCGCCGTCAGGACCTTCGCGGTCGCCGGCGTGCGCAGCCGGCTGTCGACCACGACCCGCCGCGGATCGCGGCCGCCGACGATGTCGCGCGCGGTCAGCCGCGGATCGTCGGCCAGCACGGTGCCGACCCCGACCAGGATCGCGTCGGTGCGATCGCGCAGCGCGTGGCCGTCGGCGCGCGCCTCGGGCCCGGTGATCCACCGACTCTCGCCGGTCACGGTCGCGACCCGGCCGTCGAGGCTGCACGCGACCTTGAGCACGACCCGCGGCCGCCGCCGCTCGGCCCAGGTGAACCACGCCAGGTTGGCCTCGCGGCAGTCGTCGGCGAGCACGCCGGTCGCGACCTCGATGCCGGCGGCCGCGATCCGCCGCAGCCCGCCGCCGTGGCCGTCCACGGGATCGAGCCCGCCGACGACGACCCGCGCGACGCCAGCCGAGATCACCGCCGGCGCGCACGGCGGGGTCCGGCCCTGGTGATCGCAGGGCTCGAGGTTGCAGTACAGGGTCGCGCCTGGGGCCCGGCCACCGAGCTGGGCCAGCGCGTCAGCCTCGGCGTGGGCGGTGCCGGGACCGCGATGCCAGCCCTCGGCCAGCAGCCGGCCGCGCCGATCGACGATCACGCAGCCGACGATCGGGTTCGGCGAGGTCCGCCCGCGCCCCTGCCCGGCCAGCTCGAGACAGCGCGCCATCCGGCTCGCGTCCCGCGCCGCCACGACCGCTGCCACGCTCACCCACCGTCCTCGTCGGCGAGCTCGGTCGGATCACCAGCCGCCGCCACCACCGGGCCGCTCTCGGCGGCGCCGATCGCCTCGAGCTCGCGCACGAACCCGGCCAGGTCGCGGACATCGCGATAGATCGACGCGAACCGGATGTAGGCCACCGGATCGAGCGCGCGCAGCCGCGGCAGCACCCGCTCGCCGACCGCCCGCGCCGGGATCTCCTCGAGCCCGAGCTCGCCGATCTCGCGCTCGACGTCCTCGGCCAGCCGGCGCACCGCCTCCTGCGACACCGGCAGCTTGGCGACCGCGTGGTGGAGGCCGCGCTCGATCTTGGCGCGATCGAAGGCCTCACGCCGGCCGTCGCGCTTGATCACCATCGGCATCGACTCCTCGATGCGCTCGTAGGTGGTGAACCGCCGGTTGCAGCGCAGGCACTCGCGCCGCCGCCGGATCTCGCGGCCGTCCTTCGACTGCCGCGAGTCGTTGACCTTGTCCTCGTCCTCGCCGCAGAACGGACACTTCATCGCCCGGACTCCCGCACCGACGAGCCTGGGTCCGGGGTCGCCATCAGGTCGCGCCGTCGGGCCGGGCCGAGTCGTCGAGGGCGCTGAGCTTGGCGACGCGCCGGGCGTGGCGGCCGCCCTCGAACGGGGTGTCGCGGAAGGCCCGCAGGCACGACTCGGCGACCCCGGCGCCGATCACCCGCGCGCCGAGCGCGAGCACGTTGGCGTCGTTGTGGGCCCGAGCCGCGGTGGCGCTGAACGCCTCGGTGCACAGCGCGGCGCGCACCCCCGGCACCTTGTTGGCCGCGATGCTGATGCCGATGCCGGTGCCGCAGATCACCAGGCCGAACGCCGGGCCGCGCGCCGACGCCACCGCCCGGCCGACCGCGGCGCCGTAGTCGGGGTAGTCGACCGACTGCTCGCTGTCGGTGCCGAGATCGACGACCTCGTCGCCGAGCTGGTGCAGCGCCTCGACCAGGTGGCGCTTGAGCCCGAACCCGGCGTGATCGGAGCCGACGAACCAGCGCATAGGTCAGCCTTCACCTTGATCGATGCGGGTCAGGATCAGCGCGGCGTTGGTGCCGCCGAAGCCGAACGAGTTCGACAGCGCGGCGTCGACCCGCAGCTCGCGCGCGACGTTGGGCACGTAGTCGAGGTCGCACTCGGGATCGGGCGTGTCGTAGTTGATGGTCGGCGGCACCACCCCGCGGGTGATGGCCAGGGCGCAGATGCCGGCCTCGACCGCGCCGGCCGCGCCCAGCATGTGGCCGGTCATCGACTTGGTCGACGACACTGCCACCCGGGCCGCGTGCTCGCCGAACACCGCCTTGATCGCCAGGCTCTCGTTCTTGTCGTTGAACTCGGTCGAGGTGCCGTGGGCGTTGATGTACTGGATGGCGCTGGCGTCGAGCCGGGCGTCGGCCAGGGCCTGGCGCATGCAGCGCTGAGCGCCGATGCCCTCGGGTGCCGGCGCGGTGACGTGGTGGGCGTCGCCGTTGGCGGCGTAGCCCTTGAGCTCGGCGTAGATCCGCGCGCCGCGGGCCCGGGCGTGCTCGTACTCCTCGAGCACCACCACCCCGGCGCCCTCGCCGATCACGAAGCCATCGCGGTTCTTGTCGAACGGCCGGCT
>JAYVSF010000202.1:0-11719 GCA_043775605.1 Myxococcales bacterium | reverse complement strand
GCGCTGATCGAGCAGATCGCCAGCGGCGACTTCGTCGGCATCGACGTCCTGACCCCGGCCTTCCACGCGGCGATGGTGCCGGTCTGGGACTACGCCCCCGACGCCCGCTGGCTGTGGTGGGATCCCGACGCCGCGGTGCGCGCGATCGACAGCGAGCTGGCCGAGGCCGCCGCCGGTCACGCCGCCCGGCTGGCCCACAAGCAGGTGTCGTTCCCGCCCGAGGCTCACTACCTCGAGCGCGCCACCATGATCGATCGCCTGACCCGCGATCCCCGCCGGATCGTCCTGCCCAGCCTCGAGCTGGCCAGCGATCCCCGCGGCGAGGGCGCCACCGCCCTGCGGATCTCTCTCGACGAACTGCGACCGCTGCGCACCGAGCTCGAGCGCCTGCGCCTGCAGCACGATGATCACCTGGCCCAGCCGGTGGCAAAGGCGATCGCGGCCTGGCGCGCCGACGGCCTGGCCGTGATCTTCACCGCCGACAGCGCGGCCCGCGCCGACCGTACCGCCGGGCTGCTCGGCCAGTACGGGCTGCCGTGCGCGCGCTTCGAGCAGTTCGATCTCGCGGTGGCCGCCGCCGGTCCGGTCGCGCCAGTCGCGATCACGATCGCGCCGCTGTCGGCCGGGTTCGTCAGCCGCGCCGACGGCCTCGCGGTGCTGACCGCCGCCGACGTCTTCGGCGCCAAGAAGCCGGCGCCCAAGGCCCGCAGCGCCGCGAAGAAGGCCAAGGACGCGCTGCTCGGCGGCGTGTCCGACTTCTCGCAGCTCGCGGCCGGCGACTACCTGGTCCACCAGCTCCACGGCGTCGGCCGCTATCGCGGGCTGATCAAGCTCGCGGTCGGGGTCAGCGGCGCGCCCGGCATCGATTTTCTCCACCTCGAGTACGACGGCAGCGTGCTGTACCTGCCGATCTACCGGCTGGGCGAGGTCCAGCGCTACGTCGGCGCCGAGGGCCACCCGCCGCGCCTCGACAAGCTGGGCGGGCTGTCGTGGGACAAGGCCAAGCGCAAGGTCGCCGTCCACGCCGCGGCGCTGGCCGAAGAGCTGCTCCAGACCTACGCCCAGCGCGCGGCCCTGCCCGGCTTCCGCTTCCCGGCCGCCGACGATCTCTACCGCGAGTTCGAGGCCGCCTTCGCGTACGAGGAGACGCCCGATCAGGACGCCGCGATCGCCGCGGTCCTGGCCGACATGGAGAGCGGCAAGTCGATGGACCGGCTGGTGTGCGGCGACGTCGGCTACGGCAAGACCGAGGTCGCGCTGCGGGCGGTGTTCCGGGCGGCGATGGCCGGCAAGCAGGCGGTCATCCTGGCGCCGACGACGATCCTGGTCGAGCAGCACGCGCGGACCATGGCCGAGCGGTTCGCGGCCTGGCCGGTGCGGGTCGGCAAGCTGTCGCGCTTCCAGACCAAGGTCGAGCAGCTCGCGACGGTGCGCGCGATCGCCGACGGTCAGGTCGACGTCGTGGTCGGCACCCACCGCGTGCTGTCGCCCGACGTCCGCTGGAAGGACCTCGGGCTGGTGGTGATCGACGAGGAGCAGCGGTTCGGGGTCACCCACAAGGAGCGCCTGAAGAAGCTGCGGGCCCACGTCGACGTCCTGACCCTGACCGCGACGCCGATCCCGCGCACGCTGCACCTGGCGATGACCGGGCTGCGCGATCTGTCGATCATCGCGACCCCGCCGGCCGATCGCCGCGCGGTCCGCACGTTCGTCGCCACCGTCGACGAGGCGCTGGTCAAGACCGCGATCGAGGCCGAGCTGACCCGCGGCGGCCAGGTCTACTTCGTGACTCGCCACATAGACCGCCAGCGCCCGACCCTGACCGGCGGTGGAACCGCAGCACCCGACGGAGAACGATCCGCGCGGGGCCGCGCGTGGAGGGGGGAGGCTCGGGCGGCTCCGCCGACCGAGGGGGGGCGGGCAGGCCCCCCTGGGAACGAGCAGCGCAGCCTGCACGAGTGGGCCGAGCTGATCCGCCGGCTGGTGCCGCGAGCCCGGGTCGGCGAGGCCCACGGCGCGTTGCCGGTCGACCAGCTCGAGGACGTGATGATCAGCTTCGTCAAGGGCGACCTCGACGTCCTGGTCACCACCACGATCGTCGAGAGCGGCCTCGACATCCCGCGCGCCAACACGATGTTCGTGGCCCGCGCCGACGCGTTCGGCCTGGCCCAGCTCTACCAGCTGCGCGGGCGCATCGGCCGCTCGCGCGAGCGGGCCTACTGCTACCTGCTGGTGCCGGCGCCCGATCAGCTCACCGACGACGCTCGCCGCCGGCTCGAGGCCCTGCAGCGCTTCACCGAGCTCGGCGCCGGCTTCCAGATCGCCTCGGCCGATCTCGAGATCCGCGGCGGCGGCGAGCTGCTCGGCGCCCGCCAGTCGGGCTCGATCGCCGCGGTCGGCTTCGAGCAGTACGTCCGCATGCTCGAAGAAGCGGTGGCCGAGCTGCGCGGCCAGCCGATCCATCACCCGGTCGATCCCGAGCTCACGATCGAGGTCCCCGGCTACATCCCCGACGACTACGTACCCGACACTGGCCAGCGCCTCGACCTCTACAAGCGGCTGTCGGCGGTCGAGGACGAGGACGAGGTCCGGGGCCTGCTCGACGAGCTGGTCGATCGCTTCGGCCCGCTTCCGGCCAGCGTCCTGCTGCTCGCGGACTTGATGGTGGTCAAGGCCCTGGCGCGGCGCCTGGACGCGACCACGCTCGAGCTGACCCGAACCCGGCTGGCGATCGCGCTGGCGTCGTCGTCGCCCATCGACGTCACGAAGCTCGTCGGGCCGCGCGCGCTGCCGGCGCCGTGGCGCCTCGAGCGCGACGGTCGGCTGCACGCGCCGCTGTCGGCTGAGGACGCCCGCGCGCCGGCCGAGGCCGCCCGGCGTCGCTTGCAGGCCCTCCTCGACCATGGTACGTGATCCCGCGAAAACGTTAGTAAAAACGCCAGCATCGAGAGGCAGTCATGCGCACGCTTCGGGTCGCCCTCATCACGGGGTTGAGCCTCGTCACCCTCGCCGGATCGATCTCCTGCAAGGAAGCCAAGAAGTCGAAGCGCACGACCGAGCTCCCGGGTGGCGATGGCGTGATCGGCACCCAGCCGGCCGGCGATCTCCAGGCGCCGCTGGCCAAGGTCGACGGCGTGGTCATCACCGTCGGTGAGCTGCAGGAGCGGCTCAACCGGATGTCGCCCTACATCCGCGCCCGCTACACCTCGCTCGAGCAGAAGAAGGAGTTCCTCGACAGCTTGATCCGCTTCGAGGTGCTGGCCAAGGAGGCCGAGCGGCGGGGCTTCGACAAGGATCCGGAAGTGGTCCGGACCATGAAGCAGGTGATGATCCAGAAGCTGATGCGCGACGAGTTCGAGGTGAAGCTCACGCCCGACTCGATCGCCGACGCCGAGATCAAGGCCTACTACGACGG
The DNA here is from genome assembly GCA_043775605.1 of Myxococcales bacterium. Classification (GTDB taxonomy): domain Bacteria; phylum Myxococcota_A; class Polyangia; order Haliangiales; family Haliangiaceae; genus UBA2376. The sequence continues at coordinate 8,304 of JAYVSF010000202.1, read as the reverse complement.
GCACCAGGACGAGTTCGTGAAGCCCGAGGAGGTCCGGGCGGCGGCGGTGATCGTCAAGAGCAAGGACCAGGCGGCGCGGGTCGCGGCCGAGGCCGGCGGCGAGGCCGGGCAGACCAACAAGGGCTTCCGCGATCTGGTCGCCAAGTACTCGACCGACGACGACACCAAGCTGCGCGGCGGCGACCTGCGGTGGATGAACGCCGACTTCAAGGACCTGCCGGCGCCGGTGGTGGCGGCCGCGTTCTCCCTGGCCAACACCGGCGACATCTCGGGCGTGATCGACGACGGCAAGGGCTCGTACTGGGTCCTCAAGCAGACCGGGCGCCGCAAGGCGATGACCCGGACCCTCGACGAGGCCAGCCAGCAGATCCGCAACAAGCTCTACCGCGAGCGCCGGGTCGACGCCCAGAAGGTCTTCATCGACGCGCTGCGCGGCAAGAGCAAGATCGAGGTCGACGACGGCAACCTGGCCAAGGTCCGCATCGACACCTCGGCCCAGGGCGGCGATCCCCACGCCGACTCGGGGGCCCTGCCCGACTTCTCCAGCCCGACCCCGCCGCCGACCCCGCCCGACCCGCCGCCGCTGGCCCCGACGACGCCGCCCCCCGGTGGCAGCGCGATCAAGAAGGGATCGTGAGGGTGGGCAACCAAGCGCGCGCCGGCCGGGTCCCAACGGCCACGCCCATGATGCGCCCGAGGACGAGGTCCATGCTCCGTTGCCTGCTGATCGCCACCGTCGCCCTCGCGATGGCGGTCCCGGCCGGGCCGGCCGCGGCCCAGCCGACCCCGAAGCCGACCCCCGCGGCCGGTGCTGCCGGCCACAAGACCTTCGTCATCGACAAGGTGGTGGCGGTGGTCAACGACGCCATCCTCCTCGACAGCGAGCTGCGGGTCCGGCTGGTGCCGTACCAGGACGACGTCCGCGGCATCAGCGATCCCAAGGAGCGGGCCCGCCGGCTCGAGAAGCTGCGGACCCAGGTCCTCGACGACATGATCAACGAGGAGCTGATCGTCCAGGCCGCCGCGGAGGCCCGGATCGAGGTCGAGGCCAAGGAGGTCGACGACGCGCTGCGCGAGGTCAAGGGCCAGAACAAGCTCGACGACGCCGGCTTCGCCCAGGCGCTCCTGGCCCAGGGCTACACCCTGACCGCCTACCGCGCCGACATCCGCCGGCAGCTCACCCGCTACAAGGCGATGAACCAGATCGTCGCGCCCAAGGTCAACATCACCGACGACGAGGTCCGGGCCCGCTACGACGAGATGCTGCGCCGGTCGGAGGGCGTCACCGCGGTCCGGCTGTCGCACATCCTGTTCGCGCTGCCCGAGCGGCCGAGCGAGGCCGAGGTCGGCGCGGCCAAGGAGCGCGCGGCGCAGGCGATCGGCCGGGTCAAGGGCGGCGAGGACTTCGCCAAGGTCGCCACCGAGATGACCGACGACCAGGGCACCAAGGCCGGCGGCGGCGAGCTCGGCTGGATCGAGCGCGGCAGCCTCGATCCGCAGTGGGAGACGGTCGTGTTCTCGATGGACAAGGGCGAGGTCCGCGGGCCGATCAGCGGTCCGACCGGCCTGCACGTCTTCTACGTGTCGGAGCTCAAGAACAGCGACATGAAGTCGTTCGACGACCTCAAGGAGCAGCTCAAGGGCGAGCTGCGGCGGCGCGACATGGAGAAGGAGACCACCCGCTGGCTCGCCGAGCTGCGCAAGAAGGCGTACCTCGACATCAAGCCCTGACCCGAGGCCCCGAGCGCAGCTCGGGCGCGCGGCCCGCCCGAAATCGTGGGTGAGGATGTGCGAAACGGGCCTCGCCAGACCGCGGGCGCGTCTTACAATTGGACCAGGAGTCCCTGTGTCCATCAATCGCCGCTCTGCCAGCCGTCACCCCGTCGAGCTGCCCTGCACCTTGACCATCGTGGGCGGCGACGACGCGGCGGCCGAGCTGACGATGGTGAACTTGTCCATCGGCGGCGCGCTGATCCGGCGACCGCGGCTCCCGCTCGGGGTGCGGGTCGAGGTCGGCTTCCGGGTCCCCACCCTCGACGACAACATCTCCACCGGCGCGGTCGTGCGCTGGAGCACCGACGACGAGGTCGGGGTCCAGTTCGACGGGCTGCGCCCCCGGGACGTATGGGCCCTGTCCAAGTTCTTCGAGTCGCTGCCCTGACCGCGGCCGTCGTGGCCGGGGTGGCGGGCGCGGCCCGCGCCGACGAGCCGGTCGCGGTCGTCGACGCGCGCGCCGGTGATCCGGCGCCCCATGCCGCGAGTCGCGTCGGGCTGATCAGCGCGCTCGGCGCCGCCGGCCTGCTGCCGCTGGCTGACCCCGCGCAGGCCCTGGCCCTGACCGGCGATGACGACACCACCGACGGCGCCCTGGCCGACGCCGCGCTGGTCGACACCCGCGAGCGGTTCGGCGCGCTCGACTGCGCCGGCGTGCGTGAGCCCGGCCAGCGCGCGGTCCAGCTCCTGGCCGGCCGCGAGGCCGCCGGCGTCGACGAGCGGGTGCGGCTGCGCGCGGCGTGGAGCTACCTCCTGCTGTGCGCGGACCGCGACGGCGCGCGGGTGCTGGCGCACGGCTTCGCGACTCGCCTGCGCGCGCTCGGCGGCTCGCCGGCGATCCCGGCCGAGGTCTGGGCCCGCTACCCCGAGATCGACGCCGGCAGCGAGCTGGCGTTGACCACGCTGACGATCCGCGGCAACGACGGCGCGGCGGTGTGGGTCGATCACCGGCGGGTCGGCACCGCGCCGCTGGCGGTCGCGGTCGCGTCCGGCGGCCACGTCGTGGCCATGGCCCGCGGCCCGGAGCGCGCCGGGCTGGTGCTGCTGGTCGGCGAGGCCGGCCCGATCGCGATCGACGTCGCGCTCCACTCGTACGCCAGCGCCGACGGCGCGCTGGCCGCGCAGGTCCGACGCTGGCAGGCCGGCGCCCCGGTGCGGCCGGCGGAGCTGACCGCGGTGCTCGACGCGCTCGACCTGCGGTTCGCGGTCGTCCTCGAGGGCGAGCAGCAGGCCTCGGTGTGGGCCCGGTCGAGCGCGACCGCCACGCCCGACATCGTGTTCACCGGCGACCTCGGCCAGCCGGCGGCGATCGCCGGCGCGATCGGCGGTCAGGTCGCGGCGTGGGCGCGCGGGCCCGATCCCGACCGGCTCATCACCGAGGACGACCTCGATCTCACCGAGGTGTCGCGCAGCCACCGGAAGGTCACACCATGGTGGGTCTACGCCGCGATCGGTGGCGCCGCGATCGGCGGTGCGGTGACGATCTGGGCCCTCGATGCTGGCGACAATCGCCAGCGGATCGAGCTGACGTTCCCATGACCCGCGCGACGTCCGGGTGGCGGCGGCTGGCGCTGGTGCTGGCCACGGTCGCGCTGGCGCTCGCACTCGGCGCCCGGCCGAGCCGGGCCGATGCCGGTGACCTCGACCTGCCGATCGTCATCGATCGCGGGCCGATCCACGTGCGCGCGGCCGCCGGCCTCGAGCGTCCGGCCCGCTGGCTGGCCGACCACGCGGCCCGCGATCTCGAGCGCATCGCCGCCGATCTCGACGGCCTGCCTCACCCCGCCACCGTCGAGATCCGCCTGGTCGATCAGACGTCGCAGCTGCCCGACGTCGCGCCGCCGGGTCGGGGCGCGCCGCGCTGGGCGGCGGGCGTGGCCTACCCCGATCTGGGCGTGCTGGCACTGGCGATGCGTCATGGCGGCCAGCTCCACGATCTCGACAAGACCCTGACCCACGAGCTCGCCCACCTCGCGCTCGGCGCCGCCATCCCCGACGCGCCGCGCTGGTTGCACGAGGGCTTCGCCTGGCAGCAGGCGCCCGAGTTCGACTTCGCGCGGCTCGAGACCCTGGCCGGCATGGCGTGGTTCGGCCGGGTCAAGCCGCTGGCCGAGCTCGAGGCCGGATTCCCGGCCGCCGAGGCGCCGGCATCGCGGGCCTACGCCGAGAGCTACGACTTCGTCGGCTTCCTCTCCGTGCGCGGCGCGTGGCCCGATCCCGCCGACGACGGCGATCGCTTTCCGTTCCGCCGCTTCCTGCGCGCGCTGGCGACCGGCAGCTCGCTCGACGACGCGGCGATGGCGGCCTACGGCGCGACCATGGACGACCTGTTCCTCGAGTGGAAGTCGAGCCTGGTCCACCGCTACATGTTGATCCCGGCCAGCGTGTTCGCGTCCGCGCTGTGGGTGCTGGCCGCGGTCCTGCTCGTGCTCGGCTGGCTACGCCGACGCCGGCGGTCGAAGGCCCAGCTCGCCGCCTGGGACGCCGAGGACGTCGCCGCGATGCGACGGCGGGACGCCGAGAACGCCGCGCGTGCGCGCTGGCGCCCGGCCGAGGTCGTGCGGGTCACCGCGCCGCGGCCGACCGCGCTCGATCGCGCGGTGCTCGATGACCACGGCGCCGATCGCGGGCCCGACGCCGACGGCGGGCCCGACGCCGCCGACGAGCCAGACGACGACGCCCCCGATCGCGGCCCGCGCTGGATCAACTGATCGCGCGACCCGGCAGGCTGCCCGGCAAGGGCTGACGTCGCCCACTTGCACTGACGCAGATCGCGCTACGCTCGGCCCCCGGCGCCTTCTCGGCTGTGGAGGTCCCATGCTGCGTTCCACCCGGGCGGCCCTCGCGGCGATCGCGCTGCTCGTCCCCTTCGTCGCCCGGCGCGCCGACTCGATCAGGCGGGGGCGACGAAGATGAAGTCCTCGGGCGGATCGAAGCGGTAGCCGTCCTCGGTGACCCGGATGATCTCGGCGCCATCCTCGCCGAGCAGGCGGCGGATGCGCATGATGTTGGTGAACAGCGCGGCGTCGTGACGGAGCGGGTGGTAGGCGACGCTCCATACGGTCTGGACGATCTCCTCCTTGGAGAAGGTCTTGCCGGGCGCGGCGGCGAACAGGAACAGCAGCTTCTTGAGCAGGCTGCGCCGGCGGAGATCGGCGAGCTCGGTGCCGCGCCGCCAGATGGTCTCGCGCACCGCGTCGACGGCGAGGGTCCGGACCGGCAGGCGCAGGACCTCGGGGTCGGCGTCGGCGACCTCGCTGACCGCGCCGCTGGCGTCGATGATGCGGAACGGGCGGACCGCGGTGAGGCCGAGGTCGGACAGGAGGCGGCCGGCGGCGTCGATCGCGGCCGGGGTCATGGCCGCCGCGGCGCCGCTGGTCTCGAGCGAGCTCTCGACGTCGCCGCCGGTGATCGCGTCGAGGGCCACGGTCGCGGCCAGGCGCTCGACCGGCAGGCCGGCTTGCTGGGCCAGCTCCGACGCGTCGCGGGCGTAGGTCGCGGCGGCGCTGGTGTCGCCGTCGTCGCGGGCCAGCGACGCCAGGGCCAGGAGCGCGTGAGTGCGTGGCCGCAGGAGGCCCGCGGCGGCGGCCTCGCGCGCGGCCCTGCTGGCCTGGGCTCGGGCCCCGGCGCGATCGCCCTTGGCCAGCTCGAGCCGGCAGCCGATGACCAGCGCCTCGGCCAGCTCGGCGGCGCGACCCGAGCGTGCCGCGGCGGCCGCGACCCGACGGGCGGCGGCCAGAGCCCGGCCGATGTCGCCAGCGGCGGTGGCGACCCGGGCCTCGGCCAGATCGCGATCGAGCTCGGCGACGTGATCGCCGCCGGCCGCGCGCGCGGCGTCGACGGTGCCGGCCCGCTGACCGGCGGCGGCGCGGACCTCGGCCAGGAGCTGCGCGACCCGGGTCTGGGCGGCCGCCGACAGGCCGGTCGCGGCGCCCAGCCGCTCGAGCGCCTCGCGCGCGCGCTCGAGCCGCATCTCGCCCAGCTCGACCGCGGCCATCACCAGCGCCGCGCGATCGGCGAGGCCGGTCAGGTGCAGCCGGGTCGCGCTGCCGCGAGCGGCGGCGGCGAGCTCGGCCGCGCTGGTCAGATCGCCGCGCCGGAGCGCGACGTCGGCGAGGGTCAGCTCGGCGGTGAGCGCGCCCAGCTCGTCGCCGCGTCCGCGCCGGCTGGCGACGATCGCGGCCAGCCGGCGGGCCGCCCCCGCGCAGTCGCCGCGGGCCAGCTCGAGGACGGCCTGGCTGTGCTCGACCTGCTCGGTCACCGCCATCGCGTCGAGGCCGTGCGATCGGGCCCGGGCGTCGTCGAGCGCGACCTGGGCCTCGGCCAGCCGGCCCTCGGCGGCGAGGATCTCGGCGCGGCGGCCCTCGATCAGCGCGGCCAGCTCGTCGTCGACGACCGCGCCGGCGGCCAGCGCCCCGGCGGCGCGGGTCAGCGCCGCGCGAGCGCCACCGGGATCACCAGCGTGCTCATCGAGCGTGGCCTGGGCCAGCAGCAGCGGCACCCGCTCGCCGGCGCCGGCGCTCCGCATGGCGCGCGCGATGCGCTCGCGGGCGAGGGTCGGCTCGCCGCGGGCCAGGTCGAGCTGGGCGCTCAGCGCCGCGCCGCGCGCGAGCCCCGGCTGCTGGCCGGCCTCGATCGCCGCCAGCGCGCGACCGGCGAGCTCGATGTCACCGGCGGCCAGCGCCAGCTCGGCCACGGTCACCGTCGCGGCCACGCCACCGTCGGCGATCCGCTCGCGCGCCTCGGCGACCCGACCGGCGCGCACCGCCAGCTCGATCTGCATCGCGCCGAGCTCGGGCGCGTGGTCGGTGCCCACCGCGGCGATCAGCGCCTCGATCTCGCCGCTGGCGCCGCGCCGGGCCATGACCTCGGCGTGACGACGCAGCACGTCGATCGCCGCGCCGCGGTCGCCGGCGGCCAGGTGATGATGGACGCACGCGCGCAGCCGATCGACGCGATCGAGACCGAGCAGCGCACCCTGGTCGATCGCGCCGGGCGCGACCAGCGCAGCCGCCGCCTGCTCGACGGCGACCCGCGCGTCGGCGGTCATCGCCGCCCGCGCCTGATCCTGGACGACGTCGTGGACCACCAGCCGACCCTCACCGTCGACGACCAGCTGGCGCTCGCCGAGCGCGGTCAGCGCCGGCGCCACCGCCAGCGCTGGATCGAGCTGAGCCAGGGCCGCCGGCGCGACCGGCACCCGCAGGACCGCCAGCAGCTCGAGCGCGCGCCGGGCGCCGGCCGCGAGCGCGCCCGCGGACCAGGCCTCGGCGCCGAACCGAGCCTGGGCGTACTCGCGGCGCAGGAACAGCGGCAGCCCGCGGGTCCGCAGCAGCGCCGGCGCGAGCTCGCCGGCCGCGCCGTGGCGTGCGCCGAGCTGCTGCCATAGCGCCGCGGCCGCGTCAGCGTCGAGCCCCCCGAGCTCGATCTCGTCGCGGTCGATCTCGGCCGGCAGCATCACCGGCTCGCGCGCGAGCGCGATGACGCGGCCGATCGCGCCGGCGGCCGGACACACCGCCGACACCACCCGCGCCGCCTCGTCGGGCTCGAGCCGGTGGAGATCGTCGATGACCAGCAGGTGCACCGACGACGCGAAGGCCTCGCCCAGTCCGCCGGGCGGACAGCGCAGCCGGCGCTCGGCCCGCGCCCGCACCGCGCCCGCGCGATCGCCGGGCCGGCAGCGGACGATGGTGGTGGCGACCGCGAGGGCCGCGGCCAGGCGCTCGACCAGCGCCGACTTGCCGGCGCCGACCGCGCCGTGGATGATCAGCAGCGGCGTGCGGGCCAGGTGCCCGCGCAGCTCGTCGAGCTCGCGAACCCGTCCGACGAACGGAGGTGGCGCGAGGGGCGCGGCAGGCGACGTGGACGACGGCGTGCGGAGGCGGCTCATCGAGGCGGTGCCCGCATCCTACGCCGAGCCAGCCCCGGGCGGATCGGAGTCGGGCCCGACCCACGGCTTCGGGGCCCGAAGCCGAACCCGAATCCGAATCCGAATCCGGCTTCGGACGCGGACTCGATCACCCGTTCAGCGCGTGCGGGCGAGCGCGACCAGGCGCGCGAGGGTCGCGACGGGATCGCTGGCGGCGTCGCCGGGCTGGCGCAGGAAGTCCTCGATCGCCGGCTGGCGCGCGACCGCCTCGTCGAGGGCGCGATCGGCGCCGGGCTTGTAGGCGCCGACCGCGATCAGGTCGCGGCGCTCGTCGTGGATCGCGAGCCAGCGCCGGATCTCGGCCGCTGCCGCGCGCTGCTCGGCCGACGCCAGGCGCTCGAAGACCCGCGACACGCTGCCGACGACGTCGATCGGCGGGAAGTGGCCGCGCCCTGCGAGCCGGCGATCGAGCACGACATGGCCGTCGAGCAGGCCGCGGACCTCGTCGGCGATCGGCTCGTCGAGGTCGTTGCCGGCGACGAGCACGGTGTAGATCGCGCTGATCACGCCCTGGGTGGTCGCGCCCGTGCGCTCGACGAGCCGCGGGAGCAACGCGAACACGCTCGGTGGGTAGCCGTGGCGCACGGGCGGCTCGCCGGCGG
>JAYVSF010000201.1:0-5083 GCA_043775605.1 Myxococcales bacterium | reverse complement strand
CGGGCCGTCGTCGCCGGCCGAGCGGGTGACGGTGCGCGGTGACGGGCTGTTGTCGCCGCGGGTGACGGTGCGCGGTGACGGCGCCGGGTCGTGCCGCTCGGCGCGCGGGCCGCGCGACTGCTGGGCGGCATCGTCGAAGAAGTCGGGCGGCACCGGCAGATCGACACCGCTGGCGGCGTAGCCAGGCTGGGGGAGATCGTCGAAGAAGCCCTTGGGCGCGGGCACGTCCGAGCGGCTCTGCTGGGCCGGCTGGGGGAGATCGTCGAAGAAACCCTTGGGCGCGAGGTCGGTGCCGGCGCGGCCGGGGAGGGCGGGCTGGGGGAGGTCGTCGAAGAAGCCCTTGGGTGCGAGGTCGGTGCCGGCGTCGCGGTCGCCGCCGTGCGGTGCCGGCCGCGGCAGATCGTCGAAGAAGCCCTTGGGCGCGAGGTCGGTGCCGGCGCTGCGGTCACCACCGTGGGACGCGGGCCGCGGCAGATCGTCGAAGAAGCCCTTGGGTGCCGGCAGGTCGGTGACGCCCGGCGGCAGCGGCACGTGGGCGGCGGGTGCGCCCGGCGTCGACGCGCGCTTGGGCGTCGGCAGATCGGCCAGGGACGGTCCGCGCGCCGACGGCAGATCGTCGAACAGATCGCGGGGCGGGCCGCCGTACTTGGGGGTCAGCAGGTCGGGTAACTCGACGGGCCCGGCCGGCGCGATGCGCTCGGGCGCCGGCGGGGCCGGGGCGCACAGCGGCGGGACCACCGGGTGCAGCACGCTGGCCTGCGGCGAGGCGGACGACGGCGCGATCGGCGCGAACGATGGCCGCGCCGGCTCGACCGCGCGCTTGGGCGCCGGCAGATCGGGGATCGCCGCCGGGTTCATCCGCGCCCGGCCGGCCGTCGTGTCGAGCAGCGGCGGCAGCGCGGCCGCGGTCGAGCGGGTCGGCCCGACCGGGGCCAGGAGGTCGATGCTGTCGAGCGTGAGCGCCTCGGGAGCGCGTGCGCGCGGCACCAGCCGGGGCGCGGGCAGGTCGACGATGTCCTCGGCCGGCGCCGGCCCCGCCAGCTTGGGCGCGGGCAGATCGACGAGGTCGGCCGGCAGCCGCGGCAGCTCGAACGAGTCGGGGGCGCCCTGCGCAGCCGGCGGCGGGGACCCGGCGGGCCGGCCACCGAGATCGATGACGTCGCCGGTGCCGCCGGTCATCGGCGGCGGTGCGGGCGGCGCCTGGACCACGATGCGCGCCTTGCACCTTGCACAGGTCACCGTCTTGCCGCCGACGGGGACGTCGATCGGGGCGAAGCGGTACACGGCCCCACAAACGGCGCATTCCACCTCGAGCATCTCCCGCGATAGTAGCCCGGATTATCGGCGCCGTCGCGGCCACGGCCCGGCCGCCAGACCCGCTCGCGGGTACGTCCGGGGCGTCGGCGGCGAGGCGCCCAGGATGGTTGATGCGACCTCGGACGCGGTGCCCCAGTGAGTCTTGGCGAACGATCTACTAATGACTCCAGGTGTTCGGGGTCAGGCGTGGAGGATCGGGGTCTGCCTTCCTCCGGCGCCCAGGATGGTTGATGCGACCTCGGACGCGGTGACCCCTAGGGTCGTCGGAGGGGCCGGCGCATCCGCGGTCGCTGGGGCGCGGGCCGGTCGCCCTCGTCGTCGTCGTCGATCGCGCCGCCGGCCACCGCGCGGCGCAAGCCCTGGAGGATCCGGCGGTCGATCCGCGGCAGGAGGTCGATCAGGCGCGCGGCCTGGCTCGGCGAGAGCAGCTTGCGCAGCTCGGCGACTCGGGTCAGCTCGCGATCCCAGCGCGCGCGCTGGTTGGCGACCAGCGCATCGATCAGGCCGTCGAGCTTGCGGTCGTCCTTGGCCGCGAGCGCGTCGTGGACCGCCTTGCGCAACGTCCGCCGCTCGGCCTGCAGGCGCTCGAGGTCGTCGTCGTGGCGGGCCAGGATCGGCCCGAGCCTGGCCGCGGTCGCCTCGTCGAGCCCGAGCTCCTCGACCAGGATCGCGGCCCGCAGCGCGCGGATCTTCTGCTTGGCCAGCTCGCGCGCGGCGTCGCGATCGGCGACCCGGGTCGGGTCGGGCCGGGCCTCGGCGACGCGGACCGCACCGCCGCCGAGGGTGGTGATGATCGTCGACACGGTGAGCGCCAGCGCAGCGCGAGTGAACCAGGTGCGCACTACCCTGCTCCTTGCTGATCGAGCCAGCGCAACGCCTGCTGGACCTCGACCTCAGACAGATCATCGACCCACTCGGTGTCGAGCCCGGGGAACAACCCGTCGTCGACCACCGCCACCGGCACCGGCTCGAGCGCGCGGCCGATCAGGGCCTCGTCGTCGGCCGAGCCGAGGTCGCCGCCGTCGTCGTCGTCGCCGTCGCCGCCGAGATCGTCGCTATCGTCGAGGGCGGCCAGCTCGTCATCGAGCGCGGGGTCGGGCGTGATCGCGCGGTCGCGTGGCGCGTCGGTCGGCGCGGGCACCGCCACTGGCGCCGCCGGCAGCACCGGCACCAGCGCGGCGACGTCAAGCCCGGGGCCGTCGCCCGCGCGGCGGTGCTGCCACCACAAGGTCAGGCCCGCCGCCGCCGCCAGCGCCAGGCCCGCGCCCGCGAGCCAGCGCCCCATCCGGCGCGGCGCCGGCGTCACCGCTACCCGGATGCCGGCCTCGAGCGCGGCCCAGTCGGTGCCGGCGTCGGCGACGTCGCCGTGGGCCCGGACGTCGGCCAGCACCGCGCGCAGCTCGGCCAGCTCGGCCGCCACCTTCGGATCGGCGTCGCACCGGGCAAGGACCGCCGCCCGCTCGGCCACCGACAGCGACGTCGGATCGTCGGCGTAGGCCGCCAGCAGCTCGTCGATCGCGGGGCTGGGCTCGGGGGTCATGGCAGGCCGCCGTCGTGGTCGGCGTCGCCGGTCGAGGATGCCGTGCCGTCGGCCAGGGCGCCAGGCCCGAGCAGCTCGCGCAGCTTCTTGACCGCGTAGTGGAAGCTGACCTTGGCCGCGTTCTCGGTACACCCGGCCAGCACCGCGACCTCGCGGAATGCCAGGTCGTCGAACACCCGCAGCTCGAGCACGAGCTTCTGCTTGGGCGGCAGCTGGGCCACCGCGGCGCGCAGCCGGAGCCCGCGCTCGGTGGCGATCAGCTCGGTCGCGCCCACCGCCGGCGCGGTCAGCGCGTCGTCGGCGATCTCGGCCGGCTGCTCGCGGGCGCGATCGCGCAGGTGGTTGAGCGCGAGGTTGATGCCGATCCGGTACAGCCAGGTCCGCACCGTGGCCTCGCCGCGGAACTTGTCGAGGCTGCGGAAGGCGCGCACGAACGCCTGCTGGGTCACGTCGGAGGCGTCGGCGTCGTTGCGCAGGTAGCGCCGCACCACCCGCCACAGCCCGCGCTGATGGCGGCGGACCAGGGTGTCGAACGCGCCGCGCTCCTGGCGCTGGGCCCGCGCCACCAGGGCGACGTCGAGATCAGGGGTCTCGGTCACCGGGTCACCGACCGGCCAGAGCAGGGGTAGCGCAAGGTCCACGGCGATTGGACCCCGCGCTTGCGCCGCTCGTTAAGCGGTTGTAGGCTGCCGTCGCAACTACCCTCGATCGCTCATGTTTCGGGGGGCGGCTGCAGCGCTTTCGTCCGAGGACCGCCATGATCGACCCCGCCCGCATCGATGACGTCGCCCGCCGCGGCCCCAAGGTGAGCCAGGCCATCGCCGAGTGGCGGACGCTCGACCAGCAGCGCCGTGCGCTCCAGGGCGAGCTGGACAACCTGCGGCGGGAGCGCAACGCCGCCAATGATCGCATGGCCCGGCTCGACAAGAAATCGCCGGAGTTCGCGGCATCGCGCGACGAGCTGCGCACCCTGTCGACGCGCATCAAGGAGGGCGAGGCCGAGCACGGCCGGTTCGAGAGCCAGGCCACCGACCTGCTCGAGCGCATCCCCAACGCGCCCCACGCCTCGGTCCCCGACGGTGGCGGCGAGGCCGACAACCGGGTCGAGCGCACCTGGGGCACCGCGCCGGCGATCGACTTCACCCCGGCCGACCACGCCGACCTCGGCACCGCGCTCGGCATCTTCGACTTCGCCGCCGGCGCCAGGATCACCGGCGCGCGCTTCACCGTGTTGCGCGGCTGGGGCGCCCGCCTGACCCGCGCGCTCATCAACTACATGATCGATCTCCACACCGCGGCCGGCTACGAGGAGGTGTGGCCACCGGCGCTGGTCAAGCGCACCTCGCTGCGCGCCACCGGCCAGCTGCCCAAGTTCGCCGAGGACCTGTTCGCGGTGACGATGAAGGAGCGCGTGGACGAGCAGGGCCTGCCGATCGTGGGCCCCGAGCACGACCTGTTCCTGTCGCCGACCGCCGAGGTCCAGGTCACCAACCTGTTCCAGGGCGACATCTTCGAGCCGGGCGAGCTGCCCCGGCACGTCTGCGCCTACGCGCCGTGCTTCCGGGGCGAAGCCGGCGCCTACGGCAAGGACACCCGCGGCCTCATCCGCCAGCACCAGTTCGACAAGGTCGAGCTGGTCAAGGTGGTGGCGCCCGAGACCAGCTACGACGAGCTCGAGTCGCTGGTGGCCCAGGCCGAGGCGGTGCTGCAGGGCCTCGGCCTGCACTACCGCGTCGTCACCCTGTGCACCGGCGACCTCGGCTTCGGCGCGGCCAAGACCTACGACCTCGAGGTCTGGCTGCCCGGCCAGGGCAAGTTCCGCGAGATCTCGTCCTGCTCGAACTACGAGGACTTCCAGGCCCGGCGCGGCAAGATCCGCCACCGCCCGGCGGCCGGCGACAAGCCGCGCCCGGTCCACACTCTCAACGGCTCCGGCCTGGCGGTCGGTCGGACCCTGGTCGCGATCGTCGAGAACTACCAGCAGGCCGACGGCTCGGTGGTGATCCCTCCTGCGCTGCGGCCGTACGTGGGCGGGGTCGAGAGGATTTCGGCCCCGGCCCAAAATCCAGGCTGATCAATCTTTACAAGGGGGGGCGCGTCCATATACTGCGCGTCACCTCTGGGCCTGCCGGAGGAGTGGCCGAGTGGTCGAAGGCAGCGGTCTTGAAAACCGCCGAGCGCAAGCTCCGGGGGTTCGAATCCCTCCTCCTCCTCCGCACCGGCTGA
>JAYVSF010000200.1:0-7331 GCA_043775605.1 Myxococcales bacterium | reverse complement strand
CTCGACCGCGCCGCCCGGCTGGCCCGGGTCGCGATGCGGCTCGGCGCGCGCGCCACGCCGGCCACGCTGCGCCGGCTGACCGAGGTCGAGCGCGCGCTGGCCGCGGTCCTGGCCGACCACGCCTTCGTCGCGCTCCAGGCCCAGCGCTCGATCGCGGCCGCGCTCGACGAGGCCCGCCGACCGGCGTCGGCCGCGGAGTACCTGCAGGCGTCGCGGGCGCTGTTCGCCGCCGCCGCGTCGACCTGCGGCGAGGTCGCGGCCGCGCTGGCCCGCACCGATCCCGCGCGAGGGCGCCGTGCCGCCTGAGCCCCGGCCTCGTGATCTGCCGCCCGGGCCGCGTCGACGCAGCGGGCGGGTGATCGCGGTCGCCGGCGGCAAGGGCGGCGTCGGCAAGAGCATCGTCGCGCTCAACCTGGCCATCACGATCGGCCGGCTCGGCTACCGCACCGTCATCGTCGATGGCGATCTCGGCTCGCCGACCCTGCACACCATGATCGGCGTGATGCGGCCCGGCCCCGGCCTCGGCGGCTTCCTCGATCACGAGGTCGAGACCCTGGCCGAGGTCGGCCTCGACGTCGCCGGCGCGCCCAACCTCCGGCTGGTGCCCGGCTCGGCCCGGCAGGGCGCGGCCAACATCAACGCCGGCCAGAAGCTGCGCCTCCTGCGCGCGATCGCCAACCTCGGCAGCGACGTGGTCGTGGTCGACGTCGGCGCCGGCTCGTCGTTCAACACCATCGACCTGGTCGCGGCCGCCGACCTCAAGGTGGTGGTGATGACCCCGCAGCTGACGTCGCTGCAGAACGCCTACGCCTTCCTCAAGGCCTGCGTCCAGCGCACCCTGCGCCGCCTGCCCGACGACGCCGGCGCCCGCCGCCTGCTCGACGAGCTGATGGGCGGCGACGGCGACACCCGGCCGGTCCAGCAGGCGGTCGCCATGCTCCGGCTGCGCGAGCCCGAGCTGGCGCTGTCGATCGTCGACGTCCTCGGCCGCTTCGGCGTGGTCCTGGTCGGCAACATGCTGACCAGCGACCGCGATCACGCGGTGCTGGCGCGGATGTCGAAGATGATCGGCGACTACCTGATGATGCAGGCGCCGCTGGTCGCGACCCTGCGCATGGCCGAGCCCATCCGCCGCTCGATCGACAGCCGGGTCCCGATCGCGATCGCCGACGCCGCGCCCGACGCGGCCGCCGAGCTGCGCACCCTCGCCCGCCACCTGCTCGACGTCGACATCCGCCGGCTGCGCACCGCCGGCCGCGACGCCGCCGCCGACAAGACCCTGCCGATCTGGATCGAGCGCGACGCCCCGATCCCCGGCCCGCCGCGCTGACGGCGACGGCGACGGCGACGGCGACGACAGGTCCTTGCCGGTCAGGAAGCGGGTGTAGCGACGGTCGGTACCCAGGATGTGGTCGATCAGCCACTTCTTCAGGAAGGCCAGGAGCTCGCGGCTGAGCCCGTCGTCGGGCCCGACCGCGAAGCGATCGCGGAACGCCACCACCTGCGCGGCCAGGGCCTCGTGCTCGACCTTGTGGTCGGCGAGGCCGGGGAAGGCGTGCTTGTTGAGCACCCGCTCCTCGTTGGCAAAGTGGGTCGCGGTGTAGACGATCAGGGCGTCGAGCCGGGCGCCGAGCTGGTCCTTGCCCACGCCCAGCCGATCGCCGTCGGCCACCGCGTTGAGCAGGTCGATCAGCTGCCGGTGCTCGGTGTCGAACCGCGTGATCCCGACGCTCAGCTTCATCGTCCACTGCATGAACGGCATGACCAGGGTGCTCCCGGCGCCCCGGGGCGCCAGACGTCGAATCGCCCGGTCGCGGTCCGCGATCGATGCGACACGAGCGCGCGGGCGCCTGCCTGCGCCGAACACCCAGAGTCATTGTTGATCGCTCGCCAAGGCTCGCTACGCCCCGAGGGCGGCGAGCACGCGCGCGGGCCCGAGCCCGTCGATGGTCGTGGCGGCGGCGGCAGCGAGCGCGCGGCGGGTCGGCAGATCGGCGAGGACCGCGGCCAGCTCGTCGGCCAGCGCGGCGTCGGTGAGCGCGGCCAGCGGATGGCCACCGGCGACCAGGCCGGCGGTGCGCTGGCGGGCGGCGAGCGCGAGTTGATCGTCGGCGATGGCGACCGCGTAGACCGGCCGGCCGAGGTACGCGAGTTCGGCCAGGGTGCCACCGGCGGCGCTGATCGCGAGGTCGCAGGCAAGGAGCACCGGCGCGAGCGCGGGCGGGTTCACGACCTGGGTGACGTGGTGACCGCGGGTCTCGGCCTGCGCGACCGCGGCGGCGAGCGCGGCGTGATCGCGGAAGCCGGGGCCGAGCACGACGATCAGCTCGAGGCCGGCGCTGGGCACGGCCGCGACCACCCGGGCGGTGGCCCCGACCGGATCGCTGCCGCCCATGGTGACGACCACGCGGGTGACGCGGTCGGCGAGCGGCGCGCCGCCGTGCGGCTGGGCCCGGAGTTCGCGCCGCAGCAGGTGGTAGCGCCGGCCGAGCAGGCGGACCGCGGCGGCCGGGTAGCGCGCGGCCAGGGCCTCGGCGCCGTAGCCGGGATTGATCACGATCGGGGTCGGCAGCGGCGCCGCACCGCGATCGTCGAAGCTGGCGACCCGGCGAAGCCCCGCGCCCAGCGCCCGGACCGCGGCCGGCTCGAAGTGCGGGCCATCGACCACGATCGCGCTGGCGTCGAGCTCGTCGGCGGCGCGCTCGATCGCGATCCGGTCGAGTCCGTCGCCGACGGACAGCTCGGACCCGAGCGCGACGGCGTCGAGGCCACGCGCAGTCAACGCCAGGACGCTGGCCGCCGGCTCGCCGCCGATCAGCATCCGGGCCGCGCCGCCGGCGTCGACCGCGGCCTCGGCCAGCGCCGCCAGCCGCATGACGTGGCCGCTGCCGAGGCGATGACCGGCGTCGGCGCGCAGGATCAGTCGAGGACCGACCGCGGTCACGCCACCTTGGCCAGCAGCGCGCGGGTCTCGAGGATGTCGAGCCGCGGCTCGGCGCGATCGCTCGAGTAGGTGAAGCCGTCGGGCACCGGCTGACCGCCCGGGCGCGCGGCCCGCTGGTGGAACGCGAACTCGGGCCACACCACCATCAGCTCGCCGAGGTCGTGGGTCCGCCGGGCCTCCTCGGCCGACAGCAGGCACTCGTGCAGCTTCTCGCCGGGGCGGATGCCGATGGTGTCGCGCGGGACGCCGGGCGCCATCGCCTCGGCCAGGGTCACGATGTCGGTGGTCGGCAGCTTGGGCACGAAGATCTCGCCGCCGGTCATCAGCTCGAGCCCGCGCAAGACCAGCGCGACCGCGTCGGTCATGCCGATCCAGAACCGGGTCATGCGCTCGTCGGTGATGGTCAGGCGGCCGCCCTGGCGCTGGGACCGAAACAGCGGAATGACGCTGCCGGCCGAGCCCATGACGTTGCCATACCGGACCAGCGAGAACCGGGTCGCGAGATCGCCGGCGTAGGCGTTGGCCGCGATCAAGAGCTTCTCCATGCACAGCTTGGTCGCGCCGTACAGGTTGGCCGGCGCCACCGCCTTGTCGGTCGACAGCGCGATCACCCGGCCGACCCGGTTGTCGATCGCGGCCTCGATCAGGTTGCGGGCGCCGGTGACGTTGGTCTGCACCGCCTCGATCGGGTTGTACTCGCAGATCGGCACGTGCTTCATCGCCGCGGCGTGGACCACCACGTCGACGCCGCGCAGCGCGGTCCGGAGGCGGTCGCGATCGCGGATGTCGCCGACGAAGAACCGCATCCGCGGATCGGACCAGGTCCGCTCCATCTGGTAGTGCTTCTGCTCGTCGCGCGAGAACACGATCAGCTTCTTGGGCCGGCCGTGGGTGAGCACGGTCTCGACGAACGCCCGGCCGAACGAGCCGGTGCCGCCGGTGACCAGCACCACCTGGTCGTCGAGGGTGCGGACGTGGTCGGCGAGGTGGTCCGACAGCTCGGTGGCGAGAGGTGGGGTCATGGCTGGAGCTCCGCGAGCACCTCGGCGAGCGCGTCGACGATCTCGTCGACGGCCGCGTCGGTGAGCTGGGGGTACAGAGGCAAGCTCAAGGTGCGCTGGTAGTAGTGGTCGGCGCCGGGCCGGGCCAACGTGGCGTGGTCGCCGGCGCGCGCGCGGTGGAACGGCTGCTCGGTCAGCGGGATGTAGTGGACCTGCGAGCCGACGCCGCGTCGGGCCAGCTCGGTCATGACCGGGCCGCGGGCGACGCCGAGCGCGGCGAAGTCGATCGCGACCGCGCACAGGTGGTACGCGCTGGTCCGATCGAACAGCTCGATCGGCGCCCGCACCGGACCGTCGCTGCCCCAGCGCGCGCCGAGCGCGGCCCGGTAGCGTCGGACCAGCGCGCGCCGGCGGGCGAGGTTGGCCGGCAGCCGGGCGAGCTGGCTCTGGCCGAGGGCACAGGCGAGGTCGGGCAGCCGGTAGTTCCAGCCCTGCTCGACGACCTCGTGGTACCAGGGCCCGGGCGACGGTCGCGACATCCGGGCCGGGTCGCGCTCGATGCCGTGGTGGCGCAGGCGCTGGGCCCGACGTTGGTGCATGGGCTCCCTCAGGATCACCGCGCCGCCCTCACCGGTGGTGATGTGCTTGACCGGGTGGAACGACAGCACGGCGGCGTCGGCCTGGCCGCCGGCGACCATCGACCCGCGGTAGATCGCGCCGAGGGCGTGGCAGGCGTCCTCGATCACGGCCAGGCCGTGACCGCGGGCCAGCTCGGACAGCTCGTCGAGGTCGGCCGGCTGACCGGCGAGGTGGACGACGGTGATCGCCCGGGTCCGGGGCCCGATCAACGCGGCGACCGAGGCCGGGGTCAGGTTGCCGGTGACCGGATCGACGTCGCCGAAGCGGACGGTGGCGCCGACCTGGTAGGCGGCCGACGCCGTGGCCGAGAACGTGATCGGGCTGGTGATGACCTCGTCGCCGGGGCCGACCCCGAGCGCGGCGTAGGCCAGGTGGAGCGCGGCGGTGCCGCTCGAGCAGGCGGTGACGTGGTCGGCGCCGAGCAGCTCGGCCAGCGCGGCCTCGAACCCGGCGACCGCCGGCCCGCAGGTCAGGAGCTCGCCGCGCAGCGCCGCCACCACCGCGGCGAGGTCGGCGTCGTCGATGTCCTGGCGGCCGTAGGGATAGCGCAGCGCCCCCGGCGCCGCCGGCGCATGGACGGCCGGGGCAGCGCGAGCGACGGCGCGAGCGGACATGCCGGACACCAATGCGAGCCGTGGGCCAGCTCGACGAGCGCCGCGCGCTCCACATCTCGCGCACTTGCCCGATCGCGTCCGCGGCGCCGTCGCCAGTCCTGACGACGATCAGCGGTCGATGCGCTGGGCTCGGCGGACCGCGCGCAGCCGATCGCCGACCACGCCCTGGGCCCGGCCGAGGGCGGCCAGCCAGTCGCGGTCGCGCCGGGCCAGCTCGTCGAGCAGGGCCTGACCACCGGCGTCGAGCCCGGGCAGCGCGGGCGGGGTCATCCGGGCCAGGATCTCGGCCCGGACGGCGACCATCACGTCGAACGCCGCCAGCAGGCCATCGGGCTCATCGACCGGCGGCGGCGGCGTGGCGGCGACCAGGTCGCGCAGCACCGCGGTCACCCCGCGCAGATCGGCGGCCACGGCGGTCACTTCGCGTGCTCGACCTGGGTGAAGGCGTCGCGGAGCTGGGTCATGACGTTGGTGGCGTGGTCGAGCGGCTCGACGCTGAGCTTCGCGCTGGCCAGCACGATCTGGTCGAGCACGAACTGGTACAGCGCGTCGAGGTTGGCGCACAGCTCGGGCGCCGCGGCGTGGTCGAGGGCGGCGCGCAGCTCGACGACGATCCGGACCCCGTGGTCGAGGGCGGTCGCCTTGGCCTTGATGTCGCGGTCCCGGATCGCGGTCCGCGCCCGATCGAGGTCCACGAGGAACCGCGCGAACAGCCGGGTGAGCAGATCGGGCTTGGCCGCCGACTCGAGATCGACGTCGCGGTAGGCATGGGCAGCACGGGCGTACATGGTGACTCCGGGGGCGAGGTGAAACGGGCGCACTCGCTCGCGACCGCCGCCGAGGCTGCGGTCAGCGGTTGCCGAGGATCGACGTGAGCTGCGAGCCCTGGGTCTTGAGCGCGGACACCGCCTGCTCGAGCGCCGCGAACTGGGTCCGCAGGCGATCGCCCAGCTTGGTCGCGGCGTCCTCGATCTGGGTGACGCTGGCCTGGTAGCTCTTGACCTGCGCCGACAACCCCTTGCTCTTGCCGGCCAGCACACCGTCGCCGCTGCGGGTGTACGTGTCGGCGAGGTCGGCCAGCGACGTCGCGAGCCCGCCGCCGACCAGGAGGTCCTGGACCGCCGACGGGTTCGCCATCATGGCCTTGTCGAACTTGGTCGAGTCGAAGGTCAGGCGCCCGGTGCGATCGATCGCCGCACCCAGCTCCGACAGAGTCGTCCCGTTGTGGCGGTCGGTGATCAAGCGGGTCAGCGACGACTGCAAGCGCCGGAGGGTGCTGTCGCCGAACAGGGTGTCGGTGCCCTTCTTGGTGCCGTCGTAGCGGAGCTGGGTGTCGAGCGCCCCGCCGACCGCGTTGTAGGTGTCGACCAGGCTCTTCAGCTTGGCCCGCAGCGCGTCGCGATCGACGCCGATGTCGATCGTGGTGTCGCTGTCGGCGGCGGCGTGGGCGGTGGTGAGCGTGAGGGTGACCCCGGTCAGCGCGTCGTCGACCAGGTTGCTGCCGCGGGTGACGGGGATGCCATCGAGGACGAAGCTGGCATCGGTGGCGGTCCGGGTGATCGCCCCGGGCTGGCTCCAGCCCAGCCCGGCGCCGGTCTCGACGAACGTCGAGGCCGCCGCGGTGCCGGTGGCCTTGGCCGACGCGACCAGGCGGTAGTTGGTGCCGTCGTACATGACGGCGGCCGTGATCCCGGAGCCGGCGTCGTTGACCCGCTGGGCGATGTCGGCCAGCGTGTCGCTCGCGGTCCAGGCGACGGTGACCGTCGACGCACCGGTGGTGATCGCCACCGAGCCCGTGCCCGCAGCGCCGGCGGCCGACGACGCGAAGGTCGTCGAGCTGGCGGTCTGGGCACGGGCCAGGGTGGTGATCCGCAGGCTGTGCGAGCCGGTGCTGGCCCCGGCCACCGCCACGGTGAGGTGGTTGCCGTCGGAGGTCTTGACCTTGGCCGCCTTGAGCTCGGCCGCGCTGTCGACGCCGCGCGCGCGGTCGCGCAGGGCGATGAGCTTGGTCGTCAGGTCGTTGACGATCGTGCCCTGACGGGTGAGGTCGCCAATCCGCTGGGTGTAGACGTTGCCCCGGCTCCGCTCGGCCGCCACCAGCTGATCGATCATCGCTCCGGTGTCGAGGCCGGT
>JAYVSF010000199.1:0-4267 GCA_043775605.1 Myxococcales bacterium | reverse complement strand
ACGCGGTCTCGGGCGACGGCTCCGGCTCGACGATCTCCTCGTCGGGCAGGAACTTGATGACGGTGCGGCCGAGCTTGACCTCGGCGCCGAACCCGATCGCGATCTTCTCGAAGCGCGAGCCGCCGAAGAACGTGCCGTTGGTCGAGCCCTGATCGATCATCAGGACCTCGTCGTCGACCAGCTCGGCCATCAGGTGCTTGCGCGACACCGTCTTGTCCGACAGCACCAGCTCGCAGCTCGGAGCGCTGCCGAAGTACACCGGCCGCGCGCCGTCGAGCCGCACCGACTCGCCGCGGTCCGGGCCCTTGATCACCAGGAAGATGCCGCCGCGGTTCTGCCGGGAGAACGAGGGCAGATCGTCCAGCAGTGCGGTGACGTTGGAGCGATCCTTGCTCATGTCCGCGGGGTGCGACGATGGTAGCCTTCGGGTCGACCGGCTGGCAACACGGCGGGCCGGCTAGGGTCGGGGGTCGTCGAGCCCGGCGTCGTCGATCGCCGCGCGGTCGAGCTTGGCGTCGTCGAGGCCGGCGGCGTGGGCGCCGGTGGCGGGCGCGGGCGGCGCGATATCGGGGCCCGACATGCCGATCACCGCCGCGGCGAGCCCGGCCAGGATCAGCAGCGCGCCCGCGATCGCGCCCGAGATGATCCACCGCCGGCGGCTCATCGCCCGCCGCCACGGATCCGGATAGGGCAGGGCCACCAGCGCCGCGCCCGAGGTCGGCCTCGGCATCGGCCTCGGCGCCGCCAGCTCCTGGCCCGGCGCCAGCGGCGCGCTCGGCGAGCGAGCGCTGGGCAGGTGGTCGTCGTCGGGCTCGTCGTCGGGGTCATCGCTGCCGTCGCCCCAGTCGACCAGCGGCCGGTGGCCGCGCTGCTCGAGCTCGGCCAGGTTGATGAGCGACGTCAGCTCCATGCCCTGCAGCCGGTCGAGCCCGATGCTGGTGGCGGGCCGCGGCTTCTTGCCGACCGCGACCGGCAAGGCGGTCAGCGCCGTGGCCTCGGCCGCGCGTGCGGGCGGTCGCTCGGCCGCGCGCGGGCGCACGAACACCGGCGGCTCGTCGTCCTCGAGCTCGCTGGGGTCGACCTGCTCGGTGCCCTCGCCGTCGTCGGCGTAGTCGTAGACCTCGGTGCCGCCGGCGGCCATGCCCGCGGTCCGGGCCGGGCCGGCGTCGTCGCCGTCGCGCCACTCCTCGGGCGGGCCACACACCTGCCGGAGGTGCGCGGCCAGCTCCGGCGCCGACATCATCAGGCCGTTGCGATGGGCGCAGCGCAGCAGCGCCTCCTGCAAGGCGCCCGCGCTCTGGTAGCGATCGTCGGGCGCGATCGCCAGCGCGCGGTCGAGGATCTGGTCGAGCTCGGGCGGCAGGCCCGGCACCCGCTGCGCGACCCGCGGCACCGGCTGGCCGTAGATCTCCTCGGGCGTGGTCGTCAGCCCGGCGACCACGAACAGCCGCTCGCCGGTGATCAGCTCGTGCAAGCACACCGCCAGCGAGTACAGGTCGGAGCGGTGATCGAGGTCCTCGCTGCGGGCCTGCTCGGGCGACATGTACCCGACCTTGCCCTTCACCTTGTAGAACACCGACGTGTGGGTCGCGGCCTTGGCGATCCCGAAGTCGGTCAGCTTGACCTCGCCGTTGCGCGACACCAGCACGTTCGACGGCGACACGTCGCGGTGGATCAACCGCAGCGGCCGGCCGTCGGCGCCCTGCTTGGCATGGGCGTAGGCCAGCGCGCTCAGCACCTCGCGCGCGATGTACAGCGCCGCGGCCGGGGCCAGCCGCTTGCGTCGGCGCTTGATCCGCTTGCCCAGCGTGCGCAGATCGGCGCCGGCCAGGTACTCCATGACGATGAAGTACTCGTCGCCGGCGGTGACCAGATCGATCGTGTGGATGATGTTGGCGTGATCGAGGGTCGCCGACAGCCGGGCCTCGCGCAGGAACAGGTCGATGAACTCGGGCTGCAGCGTGAACTCGGGCAAGAGCTGCTTGAGCACGACCTCCTTGGCGAAGCCGCCGGCCCCGAGCTTCTTGCCCAGGTAGATCGCCCCCATGCCGCCTTCGGCCAGGTACTCCGACACCACGTAGCGCTCGACCGGCGCGCTCTCGGGGGTCGAGTCCATGCGGCGGACTCTATCATGAGGTCATCGACCTGGAATCGTTCGGGATTTTCATCATGCGGCGCGCAGCAGCCCCCGACCTCTGGCCACGATGGGGTCCGGTCGATACGATGCCACCGCGTCGCGTGCCTGCGCTCTCACCCCCCACCGACGATGCCTCCGAGCTGCGCGAGGTGCGGCTGCGCCTGCTGTGGGGCGCGGCGGCGCTCACGGGGGCCGCGCTGCTCATGCTGATCGGCGAGCCGGTGGTCCAGGCCCATCGGCTGCTGGTGGGCGCCAACGTGGTGCTGGGCGTGGCCTCGGCGGCGACCGCGATCGCGGCCGGCCGTCGACCATGGTCGGCCCGGACGATGTACGCGCTGGGGACCGGCCTGGCGTTCCTGACCCTGGCCATCACCCTCGTCGCGCTCGGCTACCACCCCGACCTGCGGTTCGTGATCATGATCGTCGTCCAGATGATCGGGGCGGGGGTCCTGTTCTTCTCGACGGCGTGGCTGATGGGCTACCTGACGGTCACCGTGGTGGCCTCGACCTGGCTCGGCCTCGAGCTCGGGCGGATCCAGGAGGTCACGCTGATCGCGGCGAGCGCGGTCCTGGCCGGCACGATCCACCTCGCGCTGCGCGATCACGAGCGCCGCAACAACCGCGCCCACGCCGAGGCGCTGGCCGCCGCGCTCGAGCTGGCCCGGCGCGAGCTCCGCGACAAGGAGCGGGCCGAGGGCGAGCGCGCAGAGGCCCAGCGCGACAGCGAGAGCTACCAGGCCCAGCTGCTGCAAGCCCAGAAGATGGAGGCGATCGGGACCCTGGCCGGCGGCGTGGCCCACGACATGAACAACGCGCTGGCCGCGATCATCGGCTTCGCCGAGTGCATCCACGGCGAGACCGACAGCGCCACGATCCGCGACGACGCCGAGCAGATCCGGCTGGCGGCCAACCGCGCGGCCGAGCTGACCCGCAACCTGCTCGGCTTCGGGCGCCGCGGCCAGTTCTTGCGGGCGGCGAGCCGGCCCGAGTCGTTGATCACCGGCCTGGTGACGCTGCTGGCCCGAACCCTGCCCAAGGGCATCAAGATCGAGACCGTCTTCGCCGACCGGCTGGCCGGGTTCGACGTCGACTCGAGCGCCCTGACCCACGCGCTGGTCAACCTGTGCATCAACGCGTCCGACGCGATGGCCGGTCATGGCGTGCTCACCCTCGGGGTCGTCGTCGACGACGTCGCCGCCGAGCCGGCCCGCGCGCTCGGCGTCGAGCCGGGCCCGCACGTGGTGCTGTCAGTGCGCGACACCGGCCACGGGATGGACGCCGCGGTCCAGGCCCGGATCTTCGAGCCGTTCTTCACCACCAAGCCGCAGGGCCAGGGCACCGGCCTCGGCCTGGCCATGGTCTACGGCACGATCAAGCGCCACGGTGGCGCGATCACCGTCGACAGCACCCCCGGGCAGGGCACGACCTTCAAGCTCTACGTCCGCGCGTCGACCGGGGCGCCCATCAGCGATCGCGAGCTGACGCCGGTCGCGGTCCCGGTGCCCGCCGGCGGCCGGATCCTGGTCGTCGACGACGACGATCTGGTGCGGACGGTGCTGGTGCGCACGCTCGAGCGCGCCGGCTACACCGTGGCCGTCGCGGTCAACGGCAAGGCCGGGCTCGACGCTCTGGCCGCCAGCGACGCGCTGCCCGACCTCGTGCTCCTCGACATGGCCATGCCGGTGATGGCCGGGCCCGAGACCTTTCGCCGCGCCCGCCGCCGCCACCCCGACCTCAAGGTGCTGCTGATCTCGGGCTTCACCTCCAGCAGCGACGCCCGCGCCTTGCTCGCCGAGGGCGCGCTCGGCCTGATCGAGAAGCCGTTCACGCCGGCCCGGCTCCTGGCGTCGATCGACCGCGCGCTGGCGGGTCGGCACTCCGAGCCGATCGCGGTCGGCTGGGACGCCTGAACGTCATGGCGGCCGCGCGCTATCCGCTGGCCGAGCTGGCGACGGTGCGCGGGACCCGGGCCCAGGCGACCGCGCTCGAGCTGGGTGAGGCGCTGGCCGCCGAGGTTCACGCTCAGGCCGCCGTCGACGGCGCGCTGGCGCGGTGCGCCGCGGGTGCCGCCCGGGCGCGGGCCGCGGGCGTGGCAGCGCTGGCGATCGACGGCGGGCCGGTGGCGGCGGC
>JAYVSF010000198.1:0-6299 GCA_043775605.1 Myxococcales bacterium | reverse complement strand
CGCCCGGTCAGCTCGGGGAAGTTGTTGGTCGCCGACAGCCGGCGCCAGGCGTCGGCCCAGTCGCCGAGGAACGCGCGATGGTTGAAGTCGGGGATCGGGTTGCCGAGCGGACAGCCCTGCATGCAGAACGGCACGCCGCAGTCCATGCAGCGGCCGGCCTGCTGACGTGCGACCTCCTCGGGCTCCTGCTCGCCGACCTCGCGCCAGTCGTGGACCCGCAGCGCGACCGACCGGCGTGGCGCCGCGGCCCGGGGCCACTCGAGGAAGCCGCTCGGCTTGCCCATCAGCGCACCTCCGCGGTGCCGGTCGCCACGGGCAGGCGCGGGCGAGCCGCGGCCCGACGCGCTTGCAGCACCCGTCGGTAGTCGACCGGCATCACCTTCACGAACCGCGGCACCATCAGCTCCCAGTTGTCGAGGAGCTTCTTGCCGACCGCGCTGCCGGTCAGGCGCACATGGTCCTCGATCAACCCGTACACCAGGTACAGGTCGCTCTCGTCGACCAGCGGCTCGAGCTCGACCATCTCGGGGTTGAGCCGGGTCCGGAACGTCTGGTCCTTGTCGAACACGAAGGCGACGCCGCCGCTCATGCCGGCGGCGAAGTTGCGGCCGGTCGGGCCCAGCACGACGACCGCGCCGCCGGTCATGTACTCGCAGCCGTGATCACCGCAGCCCTCGACCACCGCTCGCGCGCCCGAGTTGCGGACCGCGAACCGCTCGCCGGCCAGGCCGCGCGCGAACAGCTCGCCGGCGGTCGCGCCGTACAGCGCCGTGTTGCCGATGATCACCGCGTCCTCGGCGACGAACCGGGCCCCGGCCGGTGGCCGGATCGCGAGCCGCCCGCCCGACAGGCCCTTGCCGACGTAGTCGTTGGCGTCGCCCTCGAGCTGGAGCTCGACGCCGGCGGTGAGCCAGGCGCCGAAGCTCTGGCCGGCCGAGCCTGTGTAGTGGACCTTGATCGTGCCGTCGGGCAGGCCGTGGGCGCCGTGGCGGCGCGCGATCTCGCCGGCCAGGCGGGCGCCGGCCGCGCGCTGGCGGTTGACGATCGGCAGGCGCAGCTCGATGGGCCGCACCGGCTCACCGACCGGGATCGCGGCCAGCGCGTCGACCAGCGGCTGATCGACGTGATCGGCGAGCGACCACGGCTCGGCGCGGACGAACCGGCGCGGCACCGCGTCGTCGGTCCCGGCCAGGGCGGGCTGGTACAGGAGCGGCGCGAGGTCGAGCGTGCGCGCCTTCCAGTGCCGGCTCGTGCGCGCCCGCAGCAGCTCGGTGCGGCCGACCAGCTCGTCGAGGGTGCGCGCGCCCAGGGTCGCCATCAGCGAGCGCACGCTTTCGGCGATCATCGTGAAGAAGGCGACCACGTCCTCGGGCGTGCCGCGGTAGCGCGCGCGCAGGGTCGGGTCCTGGGTCGCGATGCCGACCGAGCACGTGTTGAGGTGGCACTTGCGCAGCATCACGCAGCCGGTCGCGATCAGCGACGCGGTCGCCAGGCCGTACTCCTCGGCGCCGAACAACGTCGCGATCACGACGTCGCGCGCGGTGCGCAGCCCGCCGTCGACCTGCAGCCGGATCCGGCCGCGCAGCCGGTGCTGGACCAGGACCTGTTGTGTCTCGGCCAGGCCGAGCTCCCACGGCAGGCCGGCGTGGCGCAGCGACGACAGCGGCGCCGCGCCGGTGCCACCCTCGTAGCCCGCGATGACCACGCCGCCGGCCCGGGCCTTGGCGACGCCAGCCGCGATCGTGCCGACGCCGATCTCGCTGACCAGCTTGACCGACACCCGCGCGGTCGGGTTCACCGCCTGCAGATCGTAGATGAGCTGGGCCAGGTCCTCGATCGAGTAGATGTCGTGGTGCGGCGGCGGCGAGATCAACGTGACGCCGGGCGTCGAGCAGCGGACCTTGGCGATGCGCTCGTCGACCTTGGCCCCCGGCAGTTGCCCGCCCTCGCCGGGCTTGGCGCCCTGCGCGACCTTGATCTGCAGATCATCGGCGTTGACCAAGTAGTGAGCGGTGACGCCGAAGCGGCCCGACGCGACCTGCTTGATCGCGCTGCGCCGCCAGTCGCCGTTGTCGTCCGGCAGGAACCGGTGCGGCTCCTCGCCGCCCTCGCCCGAGTTCGAGCGCGCGCCCAGCCGGTTCATCGCGATCGCGAGGGTCTCGTGGGCCTCAGCGCTGATCGAGCCGAACGACATCGCGCCGGTGACGAAGCGCTTGACGATGGTCGCGACCGGCTCGACCTCGTCGACCGTGATCGCCGGGCCGGCCGGCACCAGCTCGAGCAGGCTGCGCAGCGTGACCAGGGCGTCGTCCTCGTCGTCGCACGCCCGCTGGTAGGCCGCGAAGGTCGCGCGATCGCCGTCGTGGACCGCGGCCTGCAAGGTCGCGATCGTCGTCGGGTTCCACTTGTGGCGCTCGCCGCGCCGGCGCCAGGCGTAGAAGCCGCCGACCGGGAGCTGATCGGCGATCGCGGTGGCCTGGCGGCCGTAGCCGCGGTCGTGACGGTCGCGGGCCTCGCGCGCCAGCTCGGCCAGGCCGAGGCCGCCGAGCCGCGACGGGGTGCCGCCCAGGGCCTGCGCACACAGCTCGGCCGACAGCCCTACCGCCTCGAAGATCTGGGCGCCGCGGTAGCTCTGCACCGTCGAGATGCCCATCTTCGACATGATCTTGAGCAGGCCGTCCTCGACCGCGTGCAGGTAGCGCGCGCACGCCGCCGACGCGGGTCCCGGGATCTGGCCGCGCTCGACCAGGGCGGCGATCGCGTCGAGCGCGAGGTACGGGTTGACCGCCGCCGCGCCGTAGCCGATGAGCAGCGCGAGATCGTGGACCTCGCGAGCCTCGCCGGTCTCGACCAGCAGGCCGGCCTGCATGCGGATACCCTCTTTGACCAGCCGCTGGTTGACCGCGCTCAGCGCCAGCAGCGACGGGATCGGCACCCGGCGCGCGTCGACGCCGCGGTCCGACAGCACCAGCACGTTGGCGCCGTCGTCGATGGCCTGCACCGCCTGATCGCACAGCCGGGCCAGCGCGTGGGTCAGGGCGCCGTCGTCCGCGTGATCGTCATCATCGCCGGGCGCGAGCTCGAACAGCGTCGACAGCCGCCGGGTCTCGAACGTGCCCTCGCCGATGCCGATGATCCGGGCCAGCGCCGCGTTGTCGAGGAACGTGCTCGGCATCCGGATCTGGTGGCAGCTCTCGGGGGTCTCGTCGAAGGTGTTGCCGTCGGGGCCGATGTTGGTCTCGAGCGTCATCACCAGCGCCTCGCGGATCGGATCGATCGGCGGGTTGGTGACCTGGGCGAAGAGCTGGTGGAAGTACTGGAACAAGCTCGGGCTCTGATCCGACAGCACGGCCAGCGGCGTGTCGGTGCCCATCGAGCCGACCGGCTCCTTGCCGGTCGCCGCCATCGGCCCGACGATGACGTGGAGATCCTCGTCGGAGTAGCCGAACGCGCGCAGCTGGCGGTCGAGCTCGTCGCCGGTGATCGGCGGTGGCGGCGGCGCCGGATCGAGCTCGTGCAGCTCGAAGACGTTGGCCTCGAGCCACTTGCGGTACGGGAACCGGCCGGCGATGTCGTGCTTGATCTCGTCGTCGGCGACGATCCGGCCCTCGGTGGTGTCGACCACGAACATGCGGCCGGGCTGCAGCCGGCCCTTGGCGACGATCTTGTCGGGCGCGACGTCGATGACGCCGGTCTCCGACGCCAGCACCACCCGGTCGTCGCTGGTCTGGATCCAGCGGGCCGGGCGCAGGCCGTTGCGATCGAGCGTGGCGCCGACCAGGAAGCCGTCGGTGAACACGATCGCGGCCGGGCCGTCCCACGGCTCGACCAGGCTCGACGCGTAGCGGTAGAAGCTCCGCCGCTCGTCCGCGACCGTGACCGGATCACGGTCGCGCTGATCGATCGATCGGTCGCGGGGAGCGACCCCGCGTCCGATCTCGTGGTTCGCAACCCCGGCTCGACCTGCGGTCGGGACCTGAGGGGCCATCGCCACGTTGCCCTCCCACGCCTCGGGGATCATCATCATCATCGCGTGCGGCAGCGAGCGGCCGCCGAGGAAGAGCAGCTCGAGCAGGTTGTCGAACTGCGCCGAGTCGCTCTTGCCGGGCACGATGATCGGGTGCAGCCGCTCGAGGCCGCCCTTGAACTTGGCGCTCTTCAACTGGCTGCGGCGGGCGTCGATCCAGCCGACGTTGCCGCGCAGCGTGTTGATCTCGCCGTTGTGGGCGATGAAGCGGAACGGTTGGGCCAGGTCCCAGGTCGGGAAGGTGTTGGTCGAGAAGCGCGAGTGGACGACCGCGATCGCGGCGACCAGATCCGGCGCGCGCAGGTCGTCGTAGAACGCGGCGAGCTGATCGGGCAGGAGCAGGCCCTTGTAGACGATGGTCTCGGTCGACATCGACGCGACGTGGAACGCGCCCGCAGGATCGACGCCGAGGTCGTGGATGCGGTGCTCGGCCCGCTTGCGGATGACGTAGAGCGTGCGCTCGTAGGCCGAGGGCGGGACCCGGCGCATGCGGACGTAGAGCTGGCGAAACACCGGCATCACCGCGCGCGCGGTCGGGCCGACCCGGGTCGGATCGGTCGGCACGTCGCGCCAGCCGAGCACGACCTGGCCCTCCTCGGCGACCACGTCCTCGAGCGCGCGCTCGCACGCGGCGCGGGCGGCGGGATCGGGCGGCAGGAACACCTGGCCGACGCCGTAGCGCCGGCGGCGCGGGACGTCGATGCCGGCCGCGATCCCGCGGGCCTTGAAGAAGCGGTGCGGGAGCTGCAGCAGGATGCCGGCGCCGTCGCCGGTCTCGGGGTCGGCGCCGCACGCGCCGCGGTGGCCGAGCCGGTGCAGCACCTCGAGCGCGTCGGTCACGATCGCGCGCGACTTCTCACCCTTGACGTTGGCGACGAAGCCGACCCCGCACGCATCGTGATCGGTCGCGGGATCGTAGAGGCCGGCGCGCGAAGCCATCGTCGCCATGCTAACGCGACGCGTCAGACCTTTGCACCCGATCTCGGCGGGTGTTCACGTTCTGAGCGATGCTCTGGCTCGATGTTCCGGCGAGTCGTCCTCCTCCTCATCGTCCGCGCCCTCGCGGCCTGCGGCGCCAGGAGCGGCGGCGGCGATGCCCGTGACGGCGATGTTGGAGGGCCGATCGACGCGCCCGTCGACGTCCCCGACGAGACCTGCACGCCGACCATCGGCGACCTCGGCCTGCCGATCGAGGTGCGGCCGGTCTACGTCGACTACCGCGGCCTGGTGCAACCGATCGGCGCCGATGGCGCGGTCGGGCTCATCTTCCCGCCGCAAGGCGGCTACGTCCTGATGGTCGGGCTCGAGGCCCGCAATCTGCCCGGCTGCGGCGCGACAGTCACCGGCACGGTCCGTGATCCGCGGAACGGCGCGCAGCTCTCCCAGGAGGGCCGGCCGACCCAGCTCCTCGTCGGCGCCGACGGCTGGGGCCACCTCGGGTTTCCGCCGGTCTTCACCGCCGCCAACGTCGCGACCTGCCCGCTCAGCAACGGCGTCCCGCTGCCCCGTGACTTCGACGGCAACACCTGGCGGCTCGAGCTGACGCTGGTCGACGCGCGCAAGCAGGTCGCGCACTGGTCGGGCGCCATCGTGCCGTACTGCCGGCCCGACGATCCGGATCCGACGGCGTGCCCGTGTACGTGCGACTCCGACCACGTGTTCGGCCAGCCGTGCCCGGTGGACGTCGACGCCGGCGTGGCGAGTCCCTGATCCGAGAGCCCTCGACCGCGTCATCGCGGTCAGGGGCGGGACCTCGAGGTCCCGGCGGTTCGACGTGCGGGCCGCGTGGATGGGACCTGGCGATCGCATCAACGCCGGCGAGCCGAGTCGGCGCGTGGACTTGGCCGCGCGCCTGACCTGGCAAGGGGCTTGCTGTGTCTGCCGATTGCGTACCGAGTTGCTTCGCCCCCGCCTAGCCCAGGAGCCCGCCATGCGTCTCGTGTCCTTCCGCAACGTGGTCGTCACCAGCCTGTTCGTCGTCGCCGCCGCAGCCTGCACCCAGGCCACGCCCGAGGACGAGGTCACCAGCGCGCTCGAGGCCGACAACGGCGGCCTCGACACCGCCGACGAGGCGCCGATGTTCGGCGAGGAGGCCGCGTTCGCCGGCGCCAACCTCGAGCAGGAGACCGCGACCACCGACCCGCTCGCCGCCGATCCCGAGGTCGTGGCGCTGCGGGCCCGGCCCGGCGTCGCCCACCAGCGGGTGATGATCCTCTGGGGCCATCTGCCGCCCGACCGCACCGCCGCGGCCCACGTCTGGACCGGCCGCTTC
>JAYVSF010000197.1:0-11733 GCA_043775605.1 Myxococcales bacterium | reverse complement strand
GCCGAGGCCGAGCTGGCGAAGTGGGGCGACAAGCCCACCGACGGCGACTGGACCCTCGCCCAGAACCGCCTGCACTGGGCCCAGGCCCGCCTCGACGTCGTCAAGCCCTGACCCAGGCCGACTGGCGGGCGGTCAATGCGCGTGGTGCAACGAAGCACCAGCGATCTTGTAGCCTTGGGCCCGCTTGCGGGTTCGGGGCGTGTTGGCGACGAAGGCGGGGGCCGCGGCCTCGATCACGGGGCTCGAGCCGCGCAGGCGAAAGAACGTGTGGGACCGAATGGCGTAGGCGTCCGGCCCCTTCAACGATTCGTCGCCCCGCTCCCAGCGGTTGACGGTGATGCGCGCGACACCGAGACGTCGGGCAAACTCGTCCTGCGTGTCGCCGATGAGCTTCCGCAGGTAGCGAACCTCGAGGGGATCGAGCTCGGACGAGCTCAGGATGGTGACCGCCAGCAGGAGCGAGATCTGCTCCAGCACGCCGCCGTACATGCTCACGCTGCCGCACGTCGAGCAGACCAGCGCCGGCAATTCGCTGACCACGACCTTCTTCATGCCCAGGAGCCCACCAACGTCGTGCTCGATGAGGCGGTGAACGAGCTTGCCCTTGCCACAGACCGAGCACCGAATGTCCGACGCGCTGGTTCGCATGATGATCACCTAGCCGTCCATGATCGTGATGAGGATGATCTGCCTGCCGAGGTGGTCCCGGTAGGCCTCGACGCCGACCTTAGCGGCCGTTCCGTCGAGAGCGAGACCGGTGACCCGCCACGAGGTTCCGCCCGCGAGGGGAACTCCATCTGGATAAGGCTCACACACGCTGGCCGTCGCGATGATCTTCTTCGCGTCGAACACGCTGAAGCGTCGAACCCTCGCCCTCTTTTCGAAGTGAGGGTCGACGATGTAACGGCTCGCGGTGACCGCCTCCTGGATCCAGGACAGCGCGTCGGGAGCGTTCGTCGGGCCGGGCATCGCATGTAACATATTGTTACACGCGATGCCGTGGCGTCAAGGGTGCTCGACCCTCGCTGAGGACAAGGCGGAGGAACGCCGAACGGGCGGCGTGGGGCGCGCCGGGCCGCCGTCGGTTGAGCCTCCTCAGGGCTCGATGACCCGTGGCTTCGCGGCGGCCCGCGTCGCCGCCTTCGCCAGCCGTCGATCGAACGTGGCGAACGCCGTGGCCGCGGTGCTCGACGCGAGGTGGAGCGCGTCGGCGAAGTCCATCCCGCGCTGGTGCCAGCCGAGCGCCTGCTCCACCGTGGCACGGTCCTCCACGTCGATGCCTGGGACCGCGAGCAGCTTCGTGACGGCCCTGGCGATCGCCGAGGCGTCGAGCTCGTACGTGTAGCGGAGCACCGACTCGGTCTCGAGCAAGACGGTCTTCGTGATCCACACCGGCCCGGCACCGAGCAGCGCGAGCGCGCGCTTCGCCTGGGCGGGATCGTCGTTGACCAGCACTCGCACCAGCACGTTGGTGTCGACCGAGATCATCGGGCGGCGCGAGCGCCTTTGCGGATGCCCTCCTCCATCTGGGCGATGGTCTTGCGCGGGCCGCGGTACCCGGCGCAGCCCAGCAACCCGCCGACCGCGTCAGCCGACGGGGTCGCGACCAGGCGCAGCAGCATGCCTTCGGGGACCTCTTCGATCTCGAGCTCGGTACCGGTGTGGAGCCCGCGCCGATCGCGGAGCTCCTTCGGGATCACGATCTGACCTTTGCTCGACAAGGTGGTTCGCACGGCGGCTCCTCTGGTAAGACGCGAGGTAAGACAAGGACATCACCCGGAGCGGCGTGGCGCAAGCCCAACGGGGCCGACCCGGGGCCGACCTGGGCACATGAAGCGCGCGTCCGTGGAGGAGCTGCTCGAGCTGTTGCGGCGGGAGACCGAGAGCACGGCGCGTGCCGCGCGGCCGCAGCCGGTCGGCAAGCTGCCCACGCTGGCGGCGGGGCGCGCGCGGGCGGCCTCGCCGCAGCTGGCGGCGCGCTTCGGGTTCGCCGGACGCTGGCAGGACGTCGTGCTGGGCAGCACCTGGCTGGCCATCAAGGACATGGCGCCGAGCCGCGCGTCGGCAACACCGCCAGCGCGGCGACGGCGGTCCTCGGCCAGCCGACGATCGTGCGGGCGGCGATCCGCAACGAGCTGACACCGTGAGCCTGGACCATCCGGCCGGCCACGCGCTGGTCGTGCTCGGTCGGCCTACTCGGTCGGCGTCGGGACGGGCGTTGGCACCGGCGCGGGGTTCGCCGTGGGCGCCGACAGGTGGGCGACCGTGGTCTCGAGGAACTCGCCGGCCGGGCCGAACTTGGTGATCTCGCGTTGATCGCCGTCGCCGACGATCTCGATGCGCACTACCGGCTTCCAGGTCTCGTCGACCTTGACCCAGGCCATGGTCACTGGCACGTCGGTCGCCAGTCGAGTCCAGGTCCGGTTCTCGACGCGGTCTTCGTACACGATCTCGCCTGGGTGCTTGTCCCCGGCGGGTGATACGGCTGCGATCATCGGTGCTTCCTCTCCGTGCGCGGTCGTGACCGGCTCCTGGCGACGCGAGGCTCGCCCCGGGCAGGCGGCCAGGGTCGCGGTCAAGCAGGCGACCGCCACCGCCTTCACTTGTACTCCGTCTTCAGGATGGCGAACCGCTTGGGCACGATCTTGTCGTACTCGGCGAACCGCGTCGTGCCCTTGGTGCTGGCGTAGACGCGCACGGTCTCGGCCACGTCCTCGGCGATGGCGCTGGTCGCGTACCCCGACACCGCGACCTTGTCGGCGGTCATCGCGGTCTTCCAGTCCAGCCACTTGCCCTTGGCCGTGTCCTCGCCCCAGGTCTTGTAGGACCAGGTGTGGGCGGTCTCGTGGACCATCGCGCTGCGCCGGCCGTCGTCGTTCGGCAACGGGTTGGTCGCCTTGTCAGGGTAGATCGTCACCACGCCGGCGACGCCCGCGGTCATGTACGAGTGGAAGTCGGGCTTGTGGTACTCGACGGCCCAATGCGCGTCTTCGGGATTGACGATCGGATTGAGCATGATGAGCGTGATGAGCGACCGCGCGGCCTTGGGCAGGAAGCGCGCGGCGTTGGCGACGTCCTGCACCGAGTGGTTGTGATGCCCCGGCGTCGGGGCCTTCGGCGCGACGATGTTCACGCTGACGCCGTCGCTGAACGCCGCGATCCACTCCTCGCCGTCCGCCTTCTTGCCCCTGAAGTCGTAGTCCTTCTTGGCGGTCGGTCCGGTCAACGCCACCGTCGCGATGGCCGCGTCCATGTGCTCGGCCGCCCAGCCCGGCGCGGCCGTCTTGGTCTGCAGCACGCCCTTGAGCGCGGTGGCCTGCTCGTCGTCGGTCTTGCCCTTGAGCGCCAGGAACGTGGGCCGCAGGTGATCGCGCGTCGAGCTCGAAAGCTGGTTCTCCTCGGCACCCAGCACGTTCGTGATGATCCCCTGCTCGTCCGCCGCGACCTTGCTCCAGCCCTTGAGCGCCTTGACCGCGGTGATGGCAGCCCGCGCGTCGACGGGGCTCATCGTCAGCGGGAAGTCACGGGTCATCGGCAGCGCCCCCCAGGCGGCGTCCCAGTCGAGCACGACGGCCTTGACGCTGGCGCCATCGAGCTTGACCGTCTTCAGGGTCACGGCGGCCGGGGCGAACACCAG
This sequence comes from Myxococcales bacterium, assembly GCA_043775605.1. GTDB lineage: Bacteria > Myxococcota_A > Polyangia > Haliangiales > Haliangiaceae > UBA2376. The sequence goes on along the minus strand of JAYVSF010000197.1, from coordinate 8,096 downwards.
CCCCCACGCGGTGATCTTGGTCTTCACCTGGTCGCGGAACCAGGGCAGGAAGGCGTCGGTGGTGTACGCCGGATCGCGCGACAGCACCCGCTGGTTGGCCCCGAGGTCCGGCACCGGCTTGTCGACCCGCTGCACCAAGGACGCGGCGGCGGAGGCGTTGGCCGCGTACCCGGCCAGCAGGTCGCCGGCCGGTTCGCCGCGGACCACCCGATCGGCCACCGCGTCGGCGTTCCGCTCGTACGGATCGCCGGCCTCGCCGACGCCGCCCTTGAGGTGCACCCCGCCCCGCTGCTGAACCACGTGCGCGGCCTCGTGGGCGGCGGTGTGCAGATCGGGCGTCTCGCCGAACGCGACGTCGTTGCCGGTCGCGTACGCCCGCGCGCCGATCTGTTCGGACGCCCGCGCCGCCGGACCGCCGACATGGGCCCGGACGCCGGACAGATCGTGATCCGAGGTGAAGGAGGCCTGGAGGCGATCGAGGAACGGCAGCGCAGCGCCAGGCCCGGCGACGCCGGTGGCGGCGGCCTCGCGGACCGCGCTGTCGTCGGCCACGGTCGGGCCCGCTGGGTCGCCACGCAGTTGAACCGTCGCGGGCAGGTGGAGCCCGAAGGGATCGTCGCGCGGCGCAGCGGTGGTCGCGTCATGATTGGTGGACGGCGCCGCCGCGCTCGCCGCCGCCGCCCTGGGGCTGACCGGCCCGAGGCGCTCGGTGCGCGCGATCTTGCCGGCGGCGACGGGCTCCGGCCCCATCGCAGCGTCGACCTCGCCAACCCTCGCAGCGCCTTTGCCGTCCTTCATCGCCGCCCTTGCTCCGCTCGCTGGGTCGCCGAGCGTGCCCGCATGGTAGGGCGCCGAGGCGGTCGCGGCAAGCGCTCGCCGAGGTGACGGCGCGTCGGCGGCGGTGATCGACCACCTGCCGGTCAGGGGACGAACGTGCAGGTCGCGCTGCAGTGGGCGCCGGGCGCGCCGTTCTGCGGGCCGAGGTCGCACTGCTCGATGCCGGGGGCCTGGAGATCGATGGCGCCGTCACCGCACACCGCCAGCCGGCAGGCCACGCAGTTGTCGGTGAGCGAGGTGTTGCCGTCCTCGCACTGCTCGCCGGCGGCCGGGTTGACGTGGCCGTCGCCGCACAGCGCGATGGTGCAGTTGTTGGGATCGGCGGGGTCGTTGGCGTAGTCACAGGTCGCGGTCTCCTGCGCACCGGAGTCGCACTGCTCGGTCGCCGGGTCGAGGAGGCCGTTGCCGCAGCCGACGCCGCCCTGGCAGTCGTTGCGGCAGGCGTCGACGTTGATCTGGTTGCCGTCGTCGCAGGCCTCGGGCGGGTTGGAGCCGCCGTTGCCCTGGGCGTCGATGATGCCGTTGCGGCAGGTCTCCTCCGACAGGCAGTTGGCGCTGCAGCCGTCGCCGCTGACGGTGTTGCCGTCGTCGCAGACCTCGGCGCAGTGGGTGCCGTTAGCCGTCGCGTTGAGGCATGTCGCCGGGTCCGACTGCCGGGTCCGGGGCAGGTGGTTGTCGACCACGCCGTTGCCGCAGGCCTCGTCGGAGCGGCAGTCCGCGCGGCAGCCGTCGGCGCTGACGTTGTTGCCGTCGTCGCACAGCTCCCCTGCCACCACGTTCAGGTGGCCGTCACCGCACAGCACGGCCGTGCAGTCGGCGTTGCAGTTCGCGGTGTCGACCCCGCCGCTGTCACACGCCTCGGCGTCGGCGGCGTTGGCCGGCTGGTCGCGGACCGTGCCGTCGCCGCAGGTCGCGACCTGGCAGGTGGCGAGGCAGTCGTCGCCGTTGGCCTGGTTGCCGTCGTCGCATTCCTCGCCGGGGTCGAGGACGCCATCGCCGCACGCGGGCGCGTGGTCGGAGCACGAGGCACAGAGAGAGGCCAGCGCGAGCAGGATGACTGTGAGCTTCATGGCCGCCGGACATTGCAGCCCGCGCGCCACCCCCGACGTCGACCAACTCGGCGGAATTCCACGGTCGCCTCCACCCGGCCCACCTGGCCGAATGTCGGCGACGGTCGCCGACACGTCGCCGACGGGGCAAGGTCGCGTCGCCGATACGAGCCGGCCGCGCCCGGCTACAGGCCGAGGTCCTTGACCCGACGCTGCAGCGCGCGGCGCGAGACCTCGAGGGCCGCGGCCATGCGGTCGAGATCGCCGGCGTGCTCGCGGTGGGCGCGGATGATCTCGTCGGGGGTGAGGTCGCGGGCCGTGCGCAGGTTGGGGCTGCGCTCGATGAGGTCGTAGATCGACGTCCGCGGGATGTTGAGCTGATCGGCGGTGGCCTTGACGTCCCAGGCGTGCTCGCGCAGGGCGGCGAGCAACTCGGCCTCGGTGACCTCGGTCGAGCGCCGTCGCTTGCCCGGATCCATGGTCTCGTGCACCTGGCGGTGGGCGGCGACCCGTGGCGCGGACGCCGCGCTCGACGGCGCGCCGGCGGTGGTCGCGCCGGTCGAGCCGCCGGTCACCGGCAGCGGTCGCGCCCCGGCCGTGAGCTCGGCCGCGAGCCGGGCCGGGAGCTCGAGCTGTTCGCGGCCACGGCTGGCCAGCAGGAGCTGGCGGGTGACGTTGCGGAGCTGGCGGATGTTGCCCGGCCACTGGAACCGCAGCAGCGCGGTCGCGATCGCCGGCGGCAGCCAGGGCTCGCCCTCGGCGTCGCGGGGCGTCAGCCGGTCGCGGTCGCCGATCGCGGCCAGCTCCTCGCGCGCGAAGTGGAGGAACAGCGGCCCGAGGTCCTCGGCCCGATCGCGCAGCGGCGGCAGGTGGAGCTCGTGACCGGCCAGCCGGTGCAGCAGCGGCAGCCGGAACCGACCGTCGTGGATCTGGGCCTCGAGCCGGGCGTCGCTGGCCGCGATCAGGCGGACGTCGGTGGCGACCGGCCGCTGGCCGCCGACCGGATACAGCTCGCCGGTCTCGATCACCCGCAGCAGCATGGCTTGGACCTCGGGCGAGGCCTCGCCGATCTCGTCGAGAAACAGGGTGCCGCCGGTCGCGACCCGGAAGTAGCCTTCGCGGTCGGCGCCGGCACCGGTGTACGCGCCCCGGACCGCGCCGAACAGCTCGGCGGCGGCCAGCTCCCGGGCGATCGCGGCCAGGTTGACGCTGACGAACGGGCCGGCGCGGCGCGCGCTGCGATCGTGGAGGGCGCGGGCGACCAGCTCCTTGCCGGTGCCGGTCTCGCCGCGGATCAGCACGGGCACCGGCCGATCGAGGACCTGCGCGAGCTCGCGCCGCACCCGGCGGATCCCGGAGCCGGCGCCGATCATGCCGAGGTCGTCGATCGCCACCGGCCCGTCGACGTCGAGGGCATCGACCAGATGCAGCACCACGACCAGGCGATCGGCGAGGGTGATCGGCACCGAGTCGCCGGCCGCGAGCGGGCCCAGCTCGGCGCTGTCGTGCTCGCTGCCGCCGACCTCGATCGTGGTCGTGCTGTCGCCGCGGACGATCACGATCCGCCCGAACGATGCGGGCACCAGCCGGATCGGCGTGCGGCTGACGCAGCGATCGCCGAGCGGGGCGCGCCGTCGACCGCCGGGATCGACGAAGTCGGGGACCTGCCGCGACAGCTCGACCTCCTGGCCAGCCGCCAGCGCGGTCAGCACCACCCGATCGCCGACGCGGCTCGGGTCGGGGTGGGCGGCGATGGTGAGGGCCGGTACCGACCCTGGTGCCGCCGGACCCCGCGCGCGCACCTTCACCGCGGTCGCCGCGTCGGAATCCACCCGTGGATGTTCGACTGGCCGGCGCGAGGTGTCAACGTCGGTCCACCCGTCGGCGTCGGCCCGGTTATACTGCCGGCCATGACCACGCTCCATCAGGTTGCGGTGTCGCTCGGGTTCGTGGTCGCGATCGGCGCGGTCGGGGCGTGCAGCGGCGATGTCGTCGTCGGCGGCGGTGACCACGACGGCGCCGTGGTCGACGCGGTGCCGGAGATCGACGCCATCCCGGAGATCGACGCCGCGCCGCCACCGCCCATCCCGGCCGACTGCCTCGAGGCCGCCAACCGTGGGCTGGCCTGGCTGGTGACCCAGCAAGCCGCCGACGGCCACTGGGGCACCGCGCACACCGTCGCCACCACCGGCTTCGCGGTGCTCAAGCTCGAGACCTACGCCGCCGAGATCGGCCAGTCGCCGTTCAGCCCCAACTTCGTCTACGCCCACCAGGTCGCGATCGGCCTCGACTTCCTGTTCAGCAAGGCCCGCCGGGTGCCGATCACCGCCCAGCTGGCCGGCAACCCCGACGGCAACGGCAACGGCACCGCGCTCGAGTTCTCGACGCTCATGTACGAGGACGCGATCACGCTCATGGCGATCGCCGCCGGCGCCGAGCCCGACCGGATCGTGCCGACCGCCGGCAGCGTGGTCAACGGCCTCACCTTCCGGGCGGTCGTCGAGGACGAGGTCGATTACCTCGCGTTCGGCCAGTCGGACTCGGCGGCCTCGTCGGCGGCCTCCTGCAGCCGCGGCGGCTGGCGCTACTCGCCGTTCGATCACAACGCCGGGCCCGGCGACAACTCGGTCACGCAGTTCACGGCCCTCGCGCTCGAGTACGCCCGCCACCCGAACTACCGCTACCAGATCACGATCCCCGACTGGGTCACCACCGAGCTGCGCGACTGGGTGACCTGCATCCAGAACCACACCGGCGCCACCGACGGCGCGTCCGGGTACACCACCCCGAGCAACACCCTGAACGCCTACAAGACCGGTGCCTTGATCCAGCAGTCGGCGTTCCTCGGCGACACCACCAACACGCCCAACGTCGCCGCCGCGATCGGCTACCTCGGCCGGGTCTGGGCCAGCACCAGCGGCAACGGCTGGAAGGCGGCGCCGGTGTCCGACTACCTGGCGATGTACTCGATCATGAAGGGGATGGAGTCGATGGCCATCACCGACATCGGCGGCATCCACTGGTACCGCGAGTTCTGCGATCAATTGAAGGCCGAGCAGCGCCCCGACGGCTCGTGGCCGGCCAGCCGCTACGAGCGCGAGCGGGTCGGCACCGCCGGGCTCAACTCGACCGAGTGGGCGCTGTTGATTCTGGAGCGCGCCGCGCCGCCGCCCGAAATCATCAACTGAACCGAGGAGCCGACGGTCAGCGCGGCGTCGACGCATCAGGCGGTGATCGGGCGCCAAGCGGGAGGCGGCGGGCCGGGCTCGCCGCGGTCACCGGGACGGGGTACGTCAGGGCATGCCGATCCGCGCAGCGCGCGTCACCGTCGCCGCGGCCGCCCTCGTGGGCCTGGTCGGCTGCCTGGACGAGCCAGGGCCGCCGCCCGCGCTCGGTGACCAAGAGGCCGCCATCGTGGGTGGCATCAGCGACGCGAACCACCGCTACGTCGTCGGCGTCGGCGGCGCCAACCGCGCGTTCTGCTCGGGCACGGTGATCTCGCGGCGCACGGTGCTGACCGCCGGCCACTGCATCGGCGGCGTGCGCAACATCTTCCTCGGGCCGCAGCTCAATGGCGGCGCGACCAAGATCGCCGTCGTCGAGGAGGTGCAGCACCCGCTCTATCGCGCGCTGCCCAACGACAACGCGACCTGGGATCTCGGCATCCTCCGGCTCGCGGCCGACGCGCCGGTGCAGGCGGCGCCGCTCCTGCGCGACACCATGACCAACACGCCGCGCTTCATCGGCCCGTCGCTGGTGTTCGTCGGTTACGGCACCACCTCGGGCGCGGGCGCGGGCTTCGGCACCCGGCGGGTCGCGACCTTCCCGCTCGACGTCATCGGCCCGGCGGTGGTGGGCAACTCGTACCCGGCGCCCGACAACCTGCCGGCCGAGCTGTTCTACTACCTCGACGCCCAGACCATGAACCGCAACACCTGCGCCGGCGACTCCGGCGGCCCGTCGTTCTTCGTCGAGCACGGCGTCGAGTGGCTGGCCGGGGTGACGTCGTCGGGCGACGCCGACTGCCTCGTCGATGGCGCCAACCAGCGCTCCGACCTTCCGTACATCACCGACTTCATCCAGCCCCACCTCGACGTCTTCGACGCCGACGATCCGTGCCGCGCCGACGGTGCCTGCGACGAGACCTGCGATCAGGGCGGCCAGGTCGGCGACCCTGACTGCGCCGCCGCGCACTGCGCCGCCGACGGCGTCTGTGCCGAGGCCTGCACCGCGCCGCGCGATCCCGACTGCGCCGCCACCGCCGCCGGCAACTGCGGCGACAACGGCATCTGCGATCCGACCTGCGCCAGCGATCCCGACTGCGTCCGCATGTGCGCCGCCGAGGGCAACTGCATCCACGGCTGCGCCACGCCCGATCCCGACTGCCCGCCCGGCGAGCTGCCGCCCGACGCCGGCCCGCCCACGCCCGACGGCGGCAACGGCGCCACCGACGACGCCGGCGGCTGCGGCTGCCGGACCGGCGGGACCGGCGCGACCTCTTCGGGCACCGCCGCGCCGCTGCTCCTGCTCGTCCTCGGCTGGTCGGTCACTCGCTGGCGGGGGCGGCGGTCGTGCCGAGCGACTCGGCCAGGTCCATGCGCTGGGTGTCGGTGAGCTGATCGCCGCAGGCGGCGGTGGCGGCCTCGTCCGCGGCCGCAATGAAGCATTCCCGAGCCGCGTCGCTCCAGTCGCCGGTGACGCATGCGCCCGCGAGCGCCTCGTGCGCGCTCTTGCGGCCGGCGTCGTCGCGCAGGCCGGCGGTCGCGCCCATCATCTTGACGATCTTGGCCCCGACGCTCCCGCACCCGGTCGCGCCGCCGGGCTCGACGGCGTCGCCCTTGCTGCCGCCGCAGGCGGCGATCGTGAACGCGCCCGCCAGGATGGGAAGCTTGCTCCAGCTCATCATCATCGGAGCATGACAGATGCTCCTCATCACGTTGAGGCTCTGACCGGGCAATCTGCTAGACCGACGCATGGGTCTGTTCGCCTCGCTCTCGCCTCGCGGCGCCAACGGCTTCGGCGCGTCGTCGACCGCCGCCGAGGTCACCGCTGGCCTCGATCTCACCGGCAAGACGTTCCTCTTGACCGGGTGCAACTCCGGCATCGGCCTGGAGACGCTACGGGTGCTGCGCCAGCGCGGCGCGCGCGTGCTGGCGGCGGCGCGGACGGTGGCCCGGGCTCAGGAGGCGATCGCCGCGAGCGCCACCTCGGCGCCGCCGGCGATCCCGCTCGCGTGCGAGCTGTCCGAGCCCGCCAGCGTGCGAGCCTGCGTCGAGGTCGTGCGGCGTGAGGGCGGCGTCCTCGCCGGCATCATCGCCAACGCCGGCATCATGGCGCTGCCGACCTTGACGGTGCGGCACGGGCTCGAACTCCAGTTCCTGACCAACCACGTCGGCCACTTCTTGCTGGTCACCGGCCTCGTCGAGCAGCTCGCCGTCGACGGCCGGGTAGTGATGGTGTCGAGCACCGCGCACACCCGCGCGCCGCGGGTCGGCATCGACTTCGACAACCTCTCCGGCGAGCGCGGCTACTCACCGTGGGCCGCGTACGGGCGCTCGAAGCTCGCCAATCTCCTGTTCGCGAAGGAGCTGGCCAGGCGATTCGCGGGCTCGCGCCGCACCGCCAACGCGATCCACCCCGGCGTCATCGCGACGAGGCTGACCCGCAACATGGGCGGTGTCGCCGCCACGCTGTGGGCCGCGGTGTCGCCCGTGGCGATGAAGTCGATCGCGCAGGGCGCGGCGACCCAGTGCTACGTCGCGTGCCATCCGGCGGTCGCCGCCGTGTCGGGCGCGTACTTCCGCAACTGCAACGTCGCGCGACCGTCGGCGCAGGCCGAGGACGCGGCGCTCGCGACCCGACTGTGGGGCGAGACCGAGCGGCTCGTCGTCGGCCTGGCCTGACGACCGCGGTGCCGGGGTCGCGGCGGGCTACTCGGCCAGCAGCTCGTCGAGCAGGGCGTCGGCGCGAGCGGTCGTGCCGACCTGGCCCGAGCCGCAGGCGGTGATCGCGCCGTGGCGGCCGTCGTCGACGATCGTGATCACGCAGCCGCCCTCGGGGTCGCGATCGTCGGCCAGGCGCGACGGCGACGACACCGCGCACAGCGGCGGCGTGGGCGTGGCCAGCGCGATCCGCGACAGCAGCGCCCGGCCGCCGATGACCTCGGCCAGCCGGTCGAGCCAGGCCGGCCGCTGGGCGCCGATGCCCTTG
>JAYVSF010000196.1:0-9141 GCA_043775605.1 Myxococcales bacterium | reverse complement strand
CCGCCGACGTCCTCGGCCGCTTCGTGGCCGCCGCCCGAGCGCGAACCTCCGCCTGAGGCTGGCGACGGTTGCGCCGGCCCGGCGGCGGCGCAATAGTCGGTCGATGTCCCCGTTCCCCGAGCTGAGCCTGGCGCTGATCGAGAAGCTGCCGAAGACCGATCTGCACTGCCACCTCGACGGCTCGCTCCGCCTCGACACCGTGCTCGACCTCGCCAGGAAGCAGCACGTCGAGCTGCCGACCTTCGATCGCGCCGGCCTGTACGACCTGCTCTACGCCGGCGAGAGCTGCGCGTCGCTCGACGACTACCTGCGCACGTTCGAGATCACGCTGTCGGTGATGCAGACCGAGGCGTCTCTCGAGCGCTGCGCTTACGAGCTGGCCGAGGACGCCTGGCGCGAGAACGTGCGCTACCTCGAGGTCCGCTACTCGCCGCTCTTGCACCTGAAGGCCGGCCTGCGTCCGGCCGCGGTGGTCGAGGCGGTACTGCGCGGCCTGCGCATGGCCAAGCGCGCGTTCGGCATCCGCTACGGCGTCATCCTGTGCGCGATCCGCTCGCAGCCCGCCGACCAGAGCCTGCGCATCGCCGAGCTGTGCGTCGCGTTCAAGAACCGCGGCGTGGTCGGCTTCGATCTCGCCGGCTCCGAGGTCAACAACGAGGCCAAGCTCCACCGCCAGGCCTTCCAGCTCGTCATCGACAACAACATCAACTGCACCGCCCACGCCGGCGAGTCGTTCGGGCCCGACTCGGTCCACCAGGCCATCCACAAGTGCGGCGCCCACCGCATCGGCCACGGCACCCGCACCGTCGAGAACGGCGACCTGCTCAACTACATCAACGACCACCGCATCCCGCTCGAGGTCTGCCCGTCGTCGAACCTGCAGACCAAGGCCGCGGCCAGCTGGGAGAGCCACCCGGTCGACTTCTTCGTCGACTACGGCCTGCGGGTCACGATCAACACCGACAACCGGCTGATCACCGACACCACCGTGTCGCGCGAGCTCTGGCTGTGCCACCAGCACTACGGCTGGTCGCTGGCGACGATCAAGGAGATCATCATCAGCGGCTTCAAGAGCGGCTTCATGCCGTACCGCGAGAAGGCCGACTTGCTGGCCGAGATCTCGGCCGAGCTGGCGACGTTCCAGGTGGCGGGCGCGCCGGCCGTCGAGCGGTCGCCGGGCGCGCCGGCGGTGGTGACGACGTCCCCGGCGGCCAAGGTCGCATCACCGGGCTAGGGAGACGCCGTCAACCGCAGGTGGGCGGTGGTGGACGAGGTCAGGCCGTCGTCGTCGGTGACGGTCAGGATGATCGTGGCCGGCCGGTCGCCGCGCAGGCGGACCACGGGCGCGTCGTCGTCGGGGTGGTCGCCGGGCTCGAACCGGACCTCGTCGTCGAGGATCTGCCAGGCGTAGCCGAGCCGGGCGCCGTCGGGGTGGTCGATCGGGTCGGCCGAGGCGGTGCCGTCGAGGGTGACCGCGGTCTGGAAGCCGTCGTTCTCGACGAGCTGGTCGGGGCGCAGCTCGATCCGTGCCACCGGCGGCCGGCCGTCGTCGCTGGCGCAAGCGACCCCGCTCGTCGCCACCGCGACCGCGACCGCCGCGACGATGGGGTACGGCCGGGGGTCCCGCCGATAGCCAGCCATCTCGACATGATACCATTCGCGGTCGTGGGGGCCAACGCCCGTCGTGAGCGGTTCTCCGCCGTGGTCGACGCCTTCGTCGGCCGGGTCTACAACTTCGCGTTCCGCATGACCCTCGACCCCGAGCTGGCCGCCACGGTCAGCCTCGAGGCCTTCGCTGGCGGCCACGGCCTCGAGCCCGAGCTCACCGCCGACGGCGCCGGCACCGGCCTGACCCTGCTGCGCCTGGCCCGCGAGCGCCTCGACCGGCGGCTGCCGCGCAGCCCCGACCTCAACTTCGAGGTCCTCGACGAGACCCTGCGCAGCGAGGCCACCCGCACCGACGTCGTCCGCTCGCTGTCCGATCCCCAGCGCGAGTACCTCCTGTGGGAGCTCAAGCAGGGCTGCATGACCAGCGTGATCAACTGCCTGCCGCCCGGCGAGCGCGCGGCCTTCATCGCGGCCCACGTCCTCAAGCTCGACGACGAGGGCGCCGCGACGATGCTCGGCGTCCGGGTCAGCGCGTTCCGGGTCCGGCTGTCGCGCGCGCGCCAGAAGATCACGGACCACCTTGCGCCGCGCTGCGAGCACGTCGACCCGATGAACCCGTGCCGCTGCCCGGCGCGGGTCGGCACCGCGCTGCGCAAGGGCTTCATCTCGCCGATGCCGGTCGGCGGCGAGGTCTCGCTGCGCGGGCCGCTGATCCCGTACGGCCGCTACGGTGCCGGCGCCAGTCACGACGACGCGCCGATGCGCGACATCGCGACCATCTACGGCGGGTTGCCGGATCCCGAGCTGCCGCCCTCGCTCCTCGGCCGGCTCCACGTCGCGCTGGGCGCAGGCGCGTGGGATCCGTCGCCCGGCTCCGAGCTCGCGTAGCACGGTACGTGGCAGTGGCATGTGGCAGTGGCTGAGCCGCTCCACCGGCTCGCCGCCACTCCACTTTCAGGATTCCGTCCGGGGTGAACACCGGTCTCGTCGATCTGCGAAAAGACGTCGCATGGCGTGGGATTATCGATCTCTCCATCGCCGTACATCGTACGTTCTGAGTCGAGAGTTCACACCAGCGGGGGGATGCCATGCGGGAGACGGGACCTCGGGCGGGCCGGGTGACAGGGACGCAGGGGAAGCCGCTGGCGGTGATCTCGATCGCGCGCCAGCACGGTGCGCGCGGCGCCGCGGTGGCCAGGCTGGTGGCCGAGCGCCTGGGCTTCGCCTGCTGGGATCGCGAGCTGCTGATGGCGATCGCCGGCCAGCTACGCGTCGACCCGCTGGCGATGACCCAGTTCGACGAGCATCGCCGGAGCGGGGCGGCCGGACTCGACGAGGAGCTCGGCGAGCGGACCTCGAGCGCGTGGCAGCCGAGCCACGCCGACTACGTCAGCGGGCTGAACCAGGTCGCACAGACGATCGCACGCCGTGGCGCGGCGGTCGTGGTCGGGCGCGGCCTCGCGTTCCTGCTCGATCCCGAGGAGTGCCTGCGCATCCGCGTGGTCTGCCCGCTCGAGCAGCGGATCGCGTGCCTGGTCGACCACGCCCAGCTGTGCCCCGAGACCGCGCGGGCCACGATCGAGTACGTCGATCGCGAGCGCCAGACCTTCGTCCGCGAGGTCCACGGCAAGGACACCGAGGATCCGTCCAGCTACGACCTCCTGATCTCGACCGGCGCGATGACCGTCGACGTCGCCGCCGACGTGATCGTCGCCGCCTACCGGGCGCGGTTTGCGCCGCGGCCGCGGGCCCGCTCGACACCACAGCCGTGGGTCCGCGCGCTGCCCCGGACCACGACCGGCGCCGGCCGCGGTCGTTAGCGAGCCTTGGCGAGCGCCCGTCCGGCGGGGCTTCAGGCGCCCGGGCGCGGCGGGTGATCGCGCAGCTTGAAGCGCTGGATCTTGCCGGTCGCGGTCTTGGGTAGCTCGGCGACCAGCTCGATCCACCGCGGGTACTTGAACGGCGCCAGCCGATCCTTGACGTGGGTCTTGAGCGCCTCGATCAGCGCCGCGCTGGCGGCGGCCGGATCCTTGAGCACGACGAAGGCCTTGGGCTTGGTCAGGCCGTCGGCGTCGTCGTGGCCGACCACCGCGGCCTCGAGCACGAGGTCGTGGCTACCCTGCGCGCTCTCGACCTCGAACGGCGACACCCAGATGCCGCCGACCTTGAGCATGTCGTCAGCCCGGCCGGCGTAGGTCCAGAATCCGTCCGGATCCCGGACATAGCGATCGCCGGTGCGGGTCCACGCGCCGTGGAAGGTCGCCAGCGTCCGCGCCCGGTCGTTCCAGTAGCCGGCACACGCGGTCGGGCCGCGTTACCCGAGGCCGGTCCGAACTGCTAAAATGCATGGCACGATGTCGAGCTGGCGGGCGAACTGGATCGCAACGAGGTCCTGCGTCGCTTCGGGGTGGCCGCAGCGGATCGAGTGCGCGCCGATCGCAATACGATCTTGCTTCGATTGACTCGCCTATGACGGTTGGGCGGGGATGGGCCGAGGCCGTTGGGGCGACGTGGATGGGCGAACGCGGGCTACGGCACCGGCTGGATCGGCGAGTGCGCGGATGGATGGGACAACGTCGAGATCTAACCGGCAAGGACCTCGATGCAGTCGGTGCGCTGACCGTCGACCGTGCATGCAACGAGATCCTGAGCCTGGGCCACGCTTCGCTCTGGCTGCCATGAGGAACCGCTCCTCGCCCGCCGTCTGGGTTCCGACTGGAGCATCGTCGGGACGCGCGAGTTCGCGGAGTACGCGCTGCGGAAGCTCGACGCAGTGGGTCGGCATGTCGCCTCAAGATGGAAGGTCTGATCCGAGTGCTCGCGCTCCGGCTGCGCCGTTGGCCTGCACATTGAGGCCGACTGCCGCCGGTCTGGGCGGGCGGCTTCAGGCGGACGAGGTCAACGCGCGGCGGCGAACGACCGCTCGAGATCGCCGCGCAGGTCCTCGACGTCCTCGATGCCGACTGACAGCCGGATGAAGCCGTCGTCGATGCCGAGCGCGGCGCGACGGTCGGCCGGCACGCTGGCGTGGGTCATGATCGCCGGGTGCTCGATCAACGACTCGACGCCGCCGAGCGACTCGGCGAGCGCGAAGATCCGGCAGGTCGACAGGAACCGGCCGGCCTCGGCGAGCCCGCCGCGCAGGACGAACGAGATCATGCCGCCGAACCCGCGCTGCTGCTTCCGGGCCAAGGCGTGCTGCGGGTGGCTCTCGAGCCCGGGGTAGATGACCTTCGCGACCTGGGGGTGGCCGGCCAGCCACTCGGCGATCACGCGGGCGTTGTCCTCGTGGCGCTGCATGCGGACGTGCAGGGTCTTGGTCCCGCGCATCACCAGGAAGCTGTCCATCGGCGACGGCACCGCGCCGACCGCGTTCTGCAGGAAGGCGAGGCGGGCCCGCAGCTCGTCGGTGTCGACGACGATCGCGCCGCCGATCACGTCGGAGTGGCCGTTCAGGTACTTGGTCGTCGAGTGGACGACCAGGTCCGCGCCCAGGGCCAGCGGCCGCTGGTTCCACGGGGTCATGAACGTGTTGTCGACGGCGAGCAGCACGCCGTGGCGCTTGCACACCTCGGCCACCGCCGCGATGTCGCACAGCTTGAGCATCGGGTTGGTCGGGGTCTCGAGCCACACCAGCTTCGTCGTCGGCCGCAGCACGGCCTCGACCGCGGCGGCGCCGGCCAGCGGATCGACGTAGCTGAACTCGAAGCCGTGGCGGCGGTAGACCTTGTCGAACAGGCGGAAGGTGCCGCCGTACATGTCATCGCACGCGACCACATGGGCGCCGCTGTCGAACATCTGCAGCACGGTCGACGTCGCGGCCAGGCCCGACGCGAAGCACAGGCCGTGCTTGCCGCCCTCGAGCGACGCCAGGTTGGCCTCGAGGGCGAACCGGGTGAGGTTGTGGGTGCGCGAGTACTCGAAGCCCTTGTGGACCCCGGGCGCCTCCTGGGCGTAGGTCGAGGTGTAATAGATCGGCGTCATCACCGCGCCGGTGGTCGGATCGGGCCGCTGGCCGGCGTGGATCGCGCGGGTACCGAAGCCGAGAGAGGCATCGTCGTCGATGGTCATGGGGCCCTCAGGACAGGTCGAACTTCTTGGGGTTGCGCTCCATCATCGACTCGAGCGCGGCGTCCTCGAGCAGGTCGACCATGCGCTGGCCGCCGTACTTGGCGCGCAACTTGTCATCGTACTCGTCGGCGATCAGCGCGACGTCGCGGAGGGTCGCCATCAGCTCGTCGGGATCGAGGGTGGTGCCGCCCAGCATCGAGTGGACCAGCAGCACGGTCTCCTGCTCGGGGTCGTAGGCGAACGCGCCGAACCGCAGGTAGGAGTTGAGCTCGAGCAGCTGGGTCGCGAGGTTGCCGTCGACGGTGACGCCCTTGATCAGCTGCGCGGTGCAGCGGACGCAGGCCTTGTCCTTGCCCCACGGCACCACGCTGATCATCACGTAGGCCGAGCCCTGCTTGATGACGTAGAGCGAGTCGTCGACCTTGCGATAGGCCGGGCTCCGCTCCAAGGTCTTCTCGATCAACAGCGACGTGGCCACTTCGGCGGGGTTCATGGCCGCGTTCTATCACGGAAGGTCACGATTTTCGGTATCGTCCCGTCGCGTGCCCATCCCCGCTCCAGCTTCGTCGGCGCTGTGGACGTCCTGGTTTGGCGCGCTCGCGCTGGTGGCCGCCTGCGGGCCCCCGACCGCGCGCCCGCCGGTGGCGGCGGCGACCCTGGTGCTGGTCGGCGGCGAGATCTACACCAACGATCCGGCCCGGCCCCGGGCCCAGGCGGTGGCGGTGCGCGGCGACCGGATCGCGGTGGTCGGCGACGACGCCGCTGTGCGCGCGCTGATCGGGCCCGGCACGCGGGTGGTCGAGCTGCACGGTCGGACCGCGACCGCGGGCCTGGTCGACGGCCACTGCCACCTCTACGGCCTCGGCATGGCCAAGGACAAGGTCGCGCTCAAGGGCACCGCGTCCGAGGCCGAGGCGGTGGAGCGCGTCGCCCTGGCCGCGAAGACCCGGCCGGCCGGCGAGTGGATCGAGGGCCGCGGCTGGGACCAGAACCCGTGGGGCGGCACGTTCCCGACCCGGGCCAGCCTCGACGGCGCGCTCGGCGATCGGCCAGCCGCGCTGACCCGCGTCGACGGCCACGCGCTGTGGGTCAACGGCGTCGCGCTGCGCCTGGCCGGCATCGATCGGTCGACGCCGGATCCGGCGGGCGGCCGGATCATCCGCGACGCGCGCGGCGAGCCGACCGGCGTGCTGGTCGACAACGCGACCACGCTGGTCGAGAGCAAGATCCCGGTGGCTAGCGCGGCGACCCGCGAGCGGCGGATCCGGGCCGCGGCGGCCGACGCGATCGCGGCCGGCCTGACCGGCGTCCACGAGATGGGCATCGACGACGCCACGGTCGCGGTCTACCGCGAGCTGGCCACGACCGGCGGCTTGCCGCTGCGGGTCGACGCGTACCTCGAGGCCAGCTCGGCGATCGTCGACGGCCTGGCCGCGCGGCCGCCCGAGCGCGACGACGGCGACGACCGGTTCGCGCTGATCGGCATCAAGCTGTTCGCCGACGGTGCGCTGGGTTCGCGCGGGGCCGCGCTGGCTGCCGACTACAGCGACGATCCCGGCAACCGCGGGCTGTGGCTGACCACGCCGGCCGAGCTCGAGCGCCTCTCGGTGGCGGCGGCGGCGGCGGGCTGGCAGGTCGCGACCCACGCGATCGGCGACGCCGCGACCCACGCCACCGTCGACGCGTACGAGGCCGCGATCCTGGCCCACCCGGGCGGCGACCTGCGGCTGCGGGTCGAGCACGCCCAGGTCATGGTGCTCGACGACATCCCGCGGATGGCGCGGCTGAAGATCATCGCGTCGATGCAGCCGACCCACGCGACCAGCGACATGCCGTGGGCCGAGCAGCGGCTGGGACCGGAGCGGATCAAGGGCGCGTACGCGTGGCGCAAGGTGCTCGCCGCCGGTGGCCTGATCGTCGCCGGCTCGGACTTTCCGGTCGAGGAGACCTCGCCGCGGTTTGGGCTGTACGCGGCGGTGACCCGCCAGGACCCCGACGGCAAGCCGGACGGTGGCTGGTTCCCCGACCAGCGGCTGACTCTCGACGAGGCGGTCTACGCGTTCTCGGCGGCGCCGGCGTTCGCCGCGTTCGTCGAGGGCACGCGCGGCCGGGTCGAGCCCGGCATGGTCGCGGACTTCACGGTGTTCGATCGGCCGCTGGTCGCGGGCCGGAGCCTGCTCGACACCCAGGCCGACCTGACCATCGTCGGCGGCGAGGTCGTGTTCGATCGCGGCACGGCGCGGTGATGCGGTTCTGTCCGTTCTGCACCCAGGAGAACACCGCCCTTGCGGTGAGCTGCGCGGCGTGCGGGCGGCGCCTGCCACCGTTGCCGCAGCGGCGGCTGCGCTCGGCGAGCGCGGCGGTGCCGATGACCGTGGCGGTCGCGCCGCCGGTGCCGGTGCCGGCGCCGGTGATCGTGGCGGCGCCGGTGGTGCCGCCGCTGGTGGCGCTGGCACCGCTGCCGACGGTGACTGACGAGCAGCGCGCGCTGCGGACGAGCCTGGTGCCATCGCCGGCCGCGCTGCGGCGCCAGGCGCCGATCGCGGAGGAGAGGCCGGCGGGAGACGAGGCGAGGAGGGCGACGGATGTGGCGGTGGCGCCGAGTCCGGAACCGAGTGCGAATCCGACTCCGAGTGCGAATCCGACTCCGAGTCCGCAGCCGAGTCCGAGTCCGAGTCCGACTCCGATCGCAGCCGAGACGTCGACGAGGGTCTCGCGGCCGGAGATCATCGAGCGGCCGTTCGCGGCGCCGCAGGTGATGCCGGTGCCGAAGACCCCCGAGCCGGGGCTGGTCAACTACGCGCGCTACGCCGTCACGTTCGCGCGGGCCCGGTGGCAGCGTCGACGGGCGGTCAAGCAGCTCCACGGCGAGATCAGGGGCGACACCGACGCGCTCGACGTCGTGCTCGGCACGCTCGGCCGCGAGGCGCGGGCCGGCGGCGTCGACAACCGGGTGCTGGCCAGCGAGAACGTCGCGATCACCGCGGCCGAGCACAAGAAGCTCGAGATCGCGGCGGCGGCGGCCGAGGTCGAGCAGCGCAAGCAGGAGGAGAACGCGCGGTTCGAGGAGCTCGAGCGCGAGCGCACGATCAAGCTCACCGAGGTCGAGCGCGAGCGCGACACCGCCGAGCGCGAGCTCGAGGTCCTCGAGGCCCAGCGGCGCGGGCTCAAGGACCGGCGCAAGGACGTCGAGCGCCGGCAGAAGGCGCACCTGCAGGCCGCGGAGCAGCACGACACCGACGCCGGCAGCGCGCCCCTCGGCGACGTCCGCTCGGAGCTCCGCCTGGCGGCCGAGGGTCGCCGGGCCGAGGTCGCCGTCCTCGAGCCCGAGAAGCAGGACTACGAGCGCCAGCTCGGTGCCCTCGAGCGACCGATCGCCACCGCGCAGTCCAAGGTCACGGCGATCCGGTCCGAGGTCGACCTCGCCAAGCGCTCGCTGGCCGACGCGCGCGAGGGCCATCG
>JAYVSF010000195.1:0-17310 GCA_043775605.1 Myxococcales bacterium | reverse complement strand
CGAGCCCCGACGACGGCAGTCGCGGCCGACCGGCGCCGCCGCCGAGATCCTTGCCCGACAGCGCGACCAGCACCCGACCGCCGCGATCGAGGAAGCGCGCGATCGCGAGCGCCTGATCGCCTAGCAACGGGACCGGGGGCGCGATCACCGCCAGCACCTTGCAGCGATCGGGGACGTCGGGGGCGAGGTCGACGGTCTCGAGCGCGAGGCCATCGGCCGCCAGCCGAGTCGCGACCGGCCCCCAGCCGCCGCTGCCATCGCCAAGGCCGGCGTCGTCGCCGTTCGCGCTGTCGGGGCCGCCGGGGATCAGCGCGCCGGCCCCGGCCAGCGAGCACACCGTCACCGGCGCGTCGTCGATCAGCTCGGCCAGGGCCTGGGTGATCGCGGCCTCGGCTCGCAGCGCTGACACCTCGGGCGCCGCCAGCGCGTCCCGCCCGAGCGCCGCGAGATCGAGCAGCGCCACCGCCCGCATCCGCGGTCCGCGGCCGAGCACCACGGCGCCGCCCCGCACCAGCTGGTGCTCGTCGAGCGCCGCCGCCGCCGCCACCGCCGGCACCGCGGCGGGATCCGCGGTCGGATCCCAGCGCACCAGCCGCAGCGCCGGTTGCCGGCGGGCCATGCGCGCGAGCAGGCGGTCGACCTCGGCGTAGATCGGCGCGAGCTGATCGATCCCCGGGCGCAGCACCGCGATCGTCACCGGCTCCTCGACGCGATCGAGCACCGCGCGGGTGGTGGCGGTCAGCGAGTTGCGCCCGGACCGGCTGACGTCCCACGGCGTCACCGCGCGCCCGGCCAGCACCGCGACGAGGATCAAGGACGTGGTCAAGAGGCCGGCCTCGATCGCGCCGAGCCCGACCACGCCGCGCCGACGCCGGCCGAGCCCGCCGAGCGTGGTCGCCAGCCGCAGCCCGCCGATCACCATCGCCGCCAGCACCAGCGCGCTGTCGACGCGGACCTCGCCGCGGGCCAGGGTCGCGAGCACCGGCCGCGGCCCGATCGCCGCCAACGCCGCGGCCACGCTCGGGTGATCGCCGGCCAGGCTCGGCACCACTGACGGCAGCTCGCCACCCGCCAGCCACGCCAGCAGCACGCCGAGGCCGGCGACGGTGGCGGCGACGGTGTGCTGGGTCCACGCGCTGGCCGCGAGCGCGAGCGCGAGGCCGGCGGCGCCGATCGCGAGCTCACCGGCGTAGGCGCTTGCGATCGGTCCGGGATCAATCGTGGCCCCGGCCGGCGCGTGGTGCGCGAGCACGATCAGGTAGGCCAGGGTCGACAGCCACAGCGCCGCGTACAGGGCGGTCCCGGCCAGCCAGGCGCCGACCACCGCCGCGCTCTCGCTGACCGGCGCGGTCACCAGCGCCTCCCAGGTCCCGGCCCGGCGATCGTCGGCGAGGCGGGCGGCCAGCGCGGCCAGCACCGCGAGCTGCAGGCCCCAGTGGACGAAGCCGCCGACCACGTGGCCCTCGAGCACCGCGCCGAGCGGCGCCGGCCGCGCCGGATCGGCCAGGCCCGCCACCAGCGCCGCGAACGACACGCCCTCGAGGATCAGGAACGCGGCGGCCACCACCAGCGCCACCGGCGAGCGCAGGTAGCCGAGCAGGTGGCGACGCGCGACCTCGACCACCTGCCCCGGCCAACGCCGGAAGCCGCGGCCGGTCATGCGCTGCCCCGCGCGATGCCGGCGGTCGTTGCCAGCGCCGCGACCGCCGCGGCCAGGCCGGTGCCCTCGCCCTGCCCGGCCGCCGTGACCACCGCCGCCGGCGTGCCGATCGCCAGCACCCGGCCGGCGCCCAGCACCACCACCTGATCGGCGATGGCCTCGGCGTCGGCCAGCTCGTGGGTCGACCACAGCACGGCGCGCACGCCGGCCAGCGCGCGCAGCCGCCGACGGAGCTCGCCGCGCTGACCCTCGTCGAGCCCGGCGCCTGGCTCATCGAGCACGACCAGCGGCGGATCGCCGAGCAGCGCGTCGGCCAGTCCGACCCGCTGGCGCAGCCCCTTCGACAACCGCGCGATCGGCTCGTGCCGGCGCGGCGCGAGGTCGAGCTCGACCAGCCAGCGATCGAGCTCGCGCCGCCGGCCGCCGCGATCGAGCCCGCGCAGCCGGGCCCGATGATCGAGGTACTCGGCGACCGTCAGCTCGCCGGGCAGCGGCGTGCCCTCGGCCAGGAAGCCGCGCCGGGCCGCGGCCGCCGCCGGGGCGCGGGCGACGTCGACGCCGCCGACCGTCACCCGGCCGCGATCGGGATCGAGGAAGCCGCCGATGATGCGCAGCAGCGTGGTCTTGCCCGCGCCGTTGTCGCCAACCAACGCGCACAGCCGACCGGCGCCGATCGTGAACGACGCGCCGGCCAGGGCGATCCGGTCGCCGTAACGCCGGGCCACGTCCTCGACCACCAGCGCATCGGTCATGGTCGGATTGGCCCCCCTGGTCAGGGGAGCGGCGCGAAGTCGGCGGTCCGGACCATGCGGTGCGGGATCCGGATCGTGAACGTGGTCCCGCTCGGCCCGGTGTCGCAGGTGATCGTGCCACCGTGATCGTCGACGATCTGCTTGACGATCGCGAGGCCGAGGCCGGTGCCGCCCTGCTTGTCGGACGCGAACAGCTCGAACAGCCGGGCCAAGATCGCCGCCGGGATGCCCGGGCCGTCGTCCGCGGCGATGATCACCAGGTCGGCGCCCTCGCGCCGGGTGCTCAGCCGGAAGTGGCCGCCCTCGGGCATCGCCTCGGCGGCGTTGCGAGCGAGGTTGTGCAGCACGCGCAGGAACTTTTGCTCGTCGAACATGGCCACGCCGTCGTACTCGAGGACGAGTTCGATCGAGATCGGCCGGCCCGCGAACCCGGTCCGGAGCTGGGTGACGACCTCGTCGAAGAACTTGTGGAGGTAGACCTTGCGGATCATCAGGTCGCGATCGCCGCGGGCGAAGGCCAGGACCTCGCGGGTCATGCCGCTCATGATGTCGAACTGGCGCAGGATGCTCTCGACGAAGCGCTCGCGCTGCGGCGCGTCCTCGCAGGTCGCCATCATCTGGGCGTAGCCCGAGATCACGGTCATCGGGGTCTTGAGGTCGTGGAGCACGCCGGCCATGAGCCGGCCGATCGAGGCCAGCCGATCCTGATCGCGCTGCGCGGTCCGGCTGCGATCGAGCTCGATCGCGGCGCCGAGCTGGCCGGCGATCAGCACCAGCAGCTTGAGGTCGACCTCGCCGAAGTCGCCGTGGCCCTCCTTGTCGATGATCTCGACCCCGCCGACCACGGTGTCGCCCGAGAACACCGGCGCGGCCATCAGGCTGTGCGGCTCGAGCCCGTGCTCGCGGGCGAAGTCGGCGGCGTGGCGCGGGTCGCGCTCGGCGTGGTTGACGATCGCCGGCTGGCGGTGGGCGACGGCCCAGCCGACTAGGCCCTGCCCGAGCGCGAGCCGGGCCCCGAGCAGGCGATCGGCGGCCGGGCCGAGGACGGTCTTGAGCTCGAGCGCGTCACCGGCCGCGGTCAGCAGCGCGATCGTGCCGGCCTCGGCCTTCAAGAGCTCGGTGGCGCGGCGGAGGATGCGGGCCAGCAGGCCGTCGAGGTCGACCGCGGCGGACAGCTCTTTCTCGACCTCGTACAGCACGTTGAGCTCATGCTGGCGCTCCTCGAGCATGGCGGTGGCGCGCGCCAACTCAGCGTTCTTGGCGACCAGCGACAGGTACAGCTTGGAGTTGTCGATCGCGATCGCCGCCTGCGCGGCCAGGGCCAGCAGCAGCTCCTCGTCGTCCTCGGTGAACGGCACCGGTTCGGCGGCCGAGCGGTCG
Source organism: Myxococcales bacterium (assembly GCA_043775605.1). Lineage (GTDB taxonomy): Bacteria > Myxococcota_A > Polyangia > Haliangiales > Haliangiaceae > UBA2376. The sequence continues at coordinate 13,518 of JAYVSF010000195.1, read as the reverse complement.
CTGGCGAGCTTGTTGAGGACCTGGAGGACGCCGACCAGCGCGCCCTGGCTGTTGCGCATCGGCACGCACAGGGTCGAGCGGGTGCGGTAGCCCGAGCGCAGATCGACCGCGGGCTGGAACCGGGTGTCCTGGTAGGCGTCGCCGATGTTGACCACCTCGCCCGACGACGCGACCCAGCCGGCCAGGCCCTCGCCGACCCGCAGCCGGATCTCGCGGACCGTACCGCCGTGGATGACCTTGGACCACAGCTCGCGGCCGTCCTCGGTGAGCAGGTACAAGGTCGACCGGTCGGACTCCATGAGCTGGGTGACCTTGTCCATGAGCAAGGCCAGGAGCTGATCGAGGTCGGGCGCGCTCGACAGCGCGGCCGCGGCCTGGCTGACCAGCTCGAGCTTCTTGCGCTCGCGGCGGAGCGCGGCCTCGGCCACCGCCAGCGGCGCCAGCACCGCGCCGACCCGGGACGCGCCCGGTCCGTGTTCGCGCTCGTGCGTCGCGGGGTCCGACATGACGAGGCCTGACTGTAACACCAACGCGCCGTGTCATCGCCGCCCGTGGGCCGGCCCCCGCGGTCCCTGAACTCGACGGGGCGTGGGCGGTCTTGGTGGGGGTTGACGGCGACGGCGACGGCGGATGTGTGACTCGTGATCGGGCCTCGTCCACGACGTCCGAGCAGATGAACGGCCACGTTCAACGTCGCCGTCGAGGTCCATGGCGGACGCCACAGGGAATCGGATCGGTTGGGATCGACGATCCATCGCCGATCGCCGCGTTGCCACTCCTCGAGTTACGCCAACGTAGCCCTTCGTCGTGGCGCCTTCTGCTCGGCGCGCCTCGTCGCCCGCGACCCATCATCTCCCCTGCGGCGGGGTACTAATCGAGGTCGATGCGGCGCAGGTCGTCCTCGTCGAGGCCGTCGAGGTGGCCGAGCTCGTGGTCGAGCGTGCGCGCGACCTGCTCGAGCAGCTCGACCCGGGTCCGGACCGCGCGGCCGAGGTTGAGCCGGTAGAGGACGATCGCGCGCGGCGGCACGTCCTCGCCGGGCGCGGCCACGGCGCCCAGCGGCAGCCCGCGGTACAGGCCGAGGATGGTCGGCGGCAGTGGCGGCGACACCGCGCGCAGATCGGTCGGATCCGGCAGATCGACGATCGTCACCGGCACGCCGGCGAGGCGCTCGCGCCGCGCGGCCGGCAGCGCCGCGATCAGGCGCGCGACCTCGGCCTCGAGCTCGGCCTGGCTCAGCAGTACCGGCGGCGGGAACTCGTCGGCGGCCAGGGCCTCGGCCCGGGCCAGGTGCGCCGTTGCCTCGGCGGTGCGCCCGAGCTGCTCGAGGGTGAGGCCGAGCAGGTGATGAGCATAGGGATCGTCGGGCGCCAGCGCGAGCACGCGCTCGAACTGGACCCGGGCCTCGTCGAAGTGCAGCAGGTTGAACAGCGCGACGCCGCGCTCGTGGACCGCGTCGGCCAGCGCGGGCTGCAGGCGCGCGGCTTCGGTCGCCCGCTCGAGCGCGGACTCGGACTGGCCGAGGTCGGCGTAGGCCTGGGCCTCGAGCAGCGCGAGCTGGGCCCGCAGCTCGACCGCGCGCCGGCGGCGGGCGGCGGCGCGCTGGCTGCCACGCCGGGCCAGCTCGAGGCCGAGTTCGGTCGCGGCCCGGCTCTTGCCGTGCTGGCCGTTGATGTAGAAGTCGGCGGCGCCGCGCAGGGTCTCGGGATCCTCGGGATCGAGGGCCAGCGCGATGCCGTACGCGAGGCTGGCCTCCGGATCGCGACCGGCGCCGGCCAGCGCGGCGGCCTGCTGGTGATGGGCCTCGATCGAGCGCGGCGCGCGATCGGCGGCCATGTCGGCGCAGGTGAAGGCGTCGGCCCAGCGCTCGGTCTCGAGCAGCCGGCCGGCCTCGTCGAGCAGAGCGTCGAGCCGGGCGTCGTCGTCGAGCCCGGAGGTGGTGGCGGCGGCGCATTGGCCGACCAGCGGCGGCTCGTGATCGGGCGCCGGCGCGGGCGTGCCGTCGATCGGGCGGGGGCCGGGCTTGGCCTGCGGCGGGGCGTCGGCCGGTGTGGTCGCGCCCGCACTGCCGCTGCCGGTCGCGAGCTTCGGCGCGCGGCGCTCGTCGCCACAGCCGCCGGCGAGTGCGCTGACCAGCGCAACCAGCCCGAGCCCGGTGCGAACCCGCGACGTCATCCGCCGAGCTTACGCCACCTGCCCGAGCGCGCCACCGTCGCCCGCGCTCGCCTCGCTCGCCTCGCTCGCCTCACGCGTCGGCCCAGTTGCGGGCGATGCCGACGTCGACCACCAGCGGCACCGCGAGCTGGTACGCGCGCTCCATCTCGTCCCGGACGGCGGCGCCGACCCGCTCGGCGTCGTCGGGCGCGCACTCGAACACCAGCTCGTCGTGGACGGTCAAGAGCATCGTGGCGTGGAGCCGGTCGGCGGCCAGCCGCGCGGTGGTCTTGAGCATCGCCAGCTTGATGATGTCGGCGCCCGAGCCCTGCATCGGCGTGTTCTGGGCGATGCGCTCGGCTGCGCGCCGGGCCACCGGGCTCTTCGACTTCAGCTCGGGGATCGGCCGCCAGCGTCCGAGCACGGTGCGCGCGCCGCCCCGGGCCCGGGCCTCGGCGACGACGTCGTCCATGAACGCGCGGATGGTCGGGAACCGCTCGAAGTAGCGATCGATGTGGTCCTTGGCTTCGCGCCGCGAGATGTCGAGCGTGCGGGCCAGCCCGTCGACGCCCTGGCCGTACGACAGGCCGTAGTTGACCGCCTTGGCCACCCGCCGCTCGCGCGCGCCGATCTGGTCGAGCGGCAGGCCGAACACCAGCGCCGCGGTCTGGGTGTGGACGTCGATGCCGTCCTTGAACGCGGCCGACAGCAGCGGATCGCCCGACAGGTGGGCGAGGATGCGCAGCTCGATCTGCGAGTAGTCGGCGGCGACCAGCACCTTGCCCGGCGCCGCGACGAAGCCGCGCCGGATCGAGCGGCCGAGCTCGCTGCGGATCGGGATGTTCTGGAGGTTGGGATCCTGCGACGACAGCCGGCCGGTGGCGGCGCCGACCTGGTTGAAGGTCGTGTGGATGCGGCCGGTGCGCGGGTTGACCAGCGGCGGCAGCGCGTCGAGGTAGGTGCCCTTGAGCTTGGTCAGCTCGCGGTGTTCGCGGATCGACGCCACCGCCGGGTGGGCGTCGACCAGGCCCTCGAGGACCTCGTGATCGACCGAGTAGCCGGTCTTGGTCTTGCGGGCCTTGTCGGCCTCGAGCCCGAGGGTCTCGAACAGCAGGTGGGCGAGCTGCTTGGGTGAGCCGAGGTTGATGTCGGTGCCGACCAGCTCGCGGACCTTGGCCTCGAGCGTCGTGATCTGCGCGCCAACCTCGGCGGCGAGCTTGGCGAAGTACGGACCGTCGATGCAGATGCCGTTGCGCTCGACCACGGCCAGCAACTCGGCCACCGGCAGCTCGACGTCGCGATAGACCGAGTCGAGGTTGGCGAGGCCGACCCGACGCGCGAGCTCGGGCGCGGCCAGCAGCGTGACCTCGGCGACCTTGCCGACCCAGGCCGCGGCCTCGGCGGGCGCGGTGGCCTCGAAGTTGCCGGCCTTGCCGGTGGCCTGGGCGCGGGGCCGCAGCTCGGCACCGACCACCGGCGCGACCACTGCCTCGACGGTCTCGGCGTCAGCGCTAGCGTCGAGGAGGAACGCCGCCAGCATCGCGTCCTCGGTGATGCCGGCCAGGGTCCAGCCCCGCAGCGCCAGGGCCCGGGTACAGGCCTTGCCGTCGTGGGTGAGCTTGGCGATCGTCGGATCGGCGAGGACGGCGGCCAGCGGGGTCAGCGCGGCCTCGTCGGGCATCGGCCCGGCGGCCAGCGAGCGGTGGCCGAACGGCACGTAGGCCGGGGCCTGGCCCGGCACCGCGACCCCGACGCCGATCACGGTCGCGCGATCGGCCCGGCCGACGGTCTCCAGCCGCAGGCCACACCGTCCGGCGCGCCGGACACTCGCGGCGAGCGCGGCGATCTCGGCGGCGGTCGACACCACCACCGGCTGGCCGAGGTCGGCGATCGGTCCGGTCGCGGCCACCGCCGGCAAGAACGGCGCCGGCGCGGCGGCGACCCGATCGATCATCGCGGTGAACTCGAGCTCGGTGAACATCGCGGCCAGGGTCGCGCTGTCCCACGGCCGGGCCACCAGCGCGTCGAGGTCGCAGCCGAGCTCGACGTCGCGATCGAGCTCGACCAGCCGGCGCGAGATCCGCAGCTTCTCGGCCAGCTCGGGATCGGCCAGCGGGAACTTGCCGCGCACCTTCGGATTGGCGGCGATCAGGGTCTCGATGTCGGGGTAGGCGTTGACCAGCTCGGCCGCGGTCTTGTCGCCGACGCCGGTGACGCCGGGGATGTTGTCGCTGACGTCGCCCTTGAGCGCGAGGAAGTCGGCCAGCCGCTCGGGCGGGACCCCGAACTTCTCGATCACGGTCTCGCGGGTGTAGGTCTGCTGGCGCATGGCGTCGACCACCGCGACGCCGTCGCCGACCAGCTGCATCAGATCCTTGTCGGCCGACAGGATCACGACGTCGAGGCCGCGCGCGCGCCCGCGCCGGGCCAGGGTCGCGACCACGTCGTCAGCCTCGACCCCGGGGATGGCGAGCACCGGCCAGCCCATCGCTTCGACCAGCGGCCGGAACCGCGGCATCTGGATCGCGAGGTCCTCGGGCGCGGGCGGCCGGTTGGCCTTGTAGGCCGGAAAGATCTCGGTGCGGAAGCTCTTCCGGCCGGAGTCGAACACCACGACGATGCGCGCGGGCCGGACGTCGTCGTGGAAACGCAGCAGCATCCGCGCGAACACGTACAGCGCGCCGGTCGGCATGCCGTCGCCGGTCGACAGCCGCACCTCCTTGCGCTCGCTGCGGGCCGAGCTCATCAGGCCGAAGTGGGCCCGGAAGATGTAGCCGTGGCCGTCGAAGACGTAGAGCCGCTCGGGCTGGGTCGGGGGCCGGTCCATCGCCGGTGGAACCTACGCCGCCGGGAGCCCGCTGTCGACGCGCTGCGCCGCTCGCCGCGAAAGGTGCAGCGGCGCCGCCCGCCTGGGCGCCGCTTCGATGACGAACTCAGGGCGCGGGACGCGGGGCCATCAGCTGGCGTCGACACGCGGACTCGGTCGGCTCGACACGCTCGCGGACGCGCTCGGGCTCAGGTCCGATCAGATCAGAGGCTGAGCTTTTCGAGCATCGCGAGCGCGACGCGGAGATGTTCTCTCGCGGTCTCGAGATCTTGTCGTCGGCGCTTGTTGCTGGCGGCGGAGAACTCCTTGTTGCAGTCTTTGCACAGGCTCTGGAGGCCGGTCGCACTGGCCGTCTTCTTGTTGAACTCTGAGGGCGGCTGCTCTCGCTTGCAGTTGGGACACCGGGGCATGCGGTTGACTGTGGCACGTGTGCTTTTCGAAAGCAACCAGAAATTGCAGGCCGCGCACGGCCGGCGAGCGCGCCGCGATCCCATGGACCACGGCAGCACCGCGCAACCGACGCCGCTCGGCTGCCAGGTTCGGCCGGGTCGCCATCGGGCGGCCGTCGATCACGGCGTGAGCAACGCCGCCAGCCGTGGCAAGGCGTCGACGCTCCAGGCCCCGTACCAGAACAGATCCTTGCCCGAGACGGCGAGCACGCGGCCGGCGGCGGCGGCCGGGGTCGGCAGCGCGGCCAGCGCGCCGCGATCGGCGGCGGTGAGCTCGCACGGCTCGTCGGGCAGCAGGATCAGGCCCGGCGCGCGCGCGACGATCTCGTCGGTCGTGATCCGGGGATAGCGGGTGTCGCGCCCGACCGCGCTGACCGCGGCCTGCTTGCCGAGATCGGCGGCCAGCGGGTACACGCGCAGGCGATCGCCGAACGCGTTGGTGATGCCGAGCTGGGCGAGGACGTCGCTGCCGAAGGTGTCGCCGTTGAACGTCATCAGCGGCTCCATCCAGATCGGCACGAACGCCGAGGTCCACGGCGCCAGGGCCGGGGTCGCGCCCAGCTCGTGCGCGCGCCGGACGAGGTCCTTGACGTCGGGCTCGCGCTCGACGCCGAGGATGCGGGCCAGGCGGGCGAGGTGGGCGAGGCCGTCGGCGACCCGGCGCGGCATCGACACCAGGATCCGGGTTCGCGCGGCCAGGGCCTCGAGCACCGCCCGGGTGTTCTCCTCCTGGTTGCCGATCACCAGGTCGGGATCGAGCGCGAGCACCGCCTCGACGTCGATGTCCTTGGTGCCGCCGATGACGGGGATGGGGCGGGCGGCCGCCGGCTCGACGCAGTAGCGGGTGCGGCCGACCACGCGGTCGCCGCAGCCGAGCGCGAACAGGCTGTGGGTGTCGGACGGCACCAGCGACACCACCCGGCGCGGCGGGCGGGGCATGACGACATCGCGGCCGAGGTCGTCGCGCACGCGGAGGGTTGCCATCCGGGCACCATGCGGCCCACGCATCGCCGACGCAAGCCGCCGCCCCGGGCGTCGTCGGGCCCGGCCGGCGGGAGGTTGCATCGGCGGCCGCGCGCCCCTACCCTGCGGCGATGGCGGCGAAGCCTCGATCTCAGCCGGCGCCGACCGCGTCGCCCGCGCCGTCGCCCGCGACCACCGAGGCCGGCAAGGTCGCCGCCAAGGATCTCGCGGCCCGGCTGTCGGACCCGGCGTTCCAGACCGAGATCGAACAGGCCATCCGCGAGCTGCCGCCCGACCGCGCCGCCGAGCTGGTGGCCATGCTCGAGGCCAGCGTGCGCCGGCGCAGGATCGAGCTGTACGGCTACCTGCTGGCGGCGGTGGTGGTGATCGTCGGGATGATCGGCGCGCTGCTGATCATGGGCTCGGTCGAGGACGGCCGGTTCGTCGGCTGGGTCTTCCTCGTACCGCTGGCGCTGGCCGGGCTGGTGATGACGGTGGTCGGCAAGCGCGCGAAGGCCGGCGCGCCGACGACGAAGCCGAAGCCGGCGGCGACGAGGCGGCCGTCGTGAGCCAGGACCGCGCCACGCCGACGTCACAGCGGCTGACCCTGGCCACCGGCCTCGACGCCCACGTGCTGAGCTGGGGCGAGGCCAACCGCGACGATCACACGGTCGTGCTGCTGCATGGCTTCCTCGATCTGGCGTGGGAGTGGGCCGAGGTCGCGGCCCGGCTCGGCCAGCGCCTGCACGTGGTCGCGCCCGATCTGCGCGGTCACGGCGACAGCGCCTGGATCGGCGCCGGCGGCTACTACCACTTCTTCGACTACGTCGCCGACGTCGACGACGTGGTCACCCAGCTCGGCCGGCCCCGGGTGTCGGTCGTCGGCCACTCGATGGGCGGCAGCGTCGCCGGCTACTGGGCCGGGACCCGGCCGGCGCGGGTCCATCGCCTGGCCTTGCTCGAGGGCCTGGGCCCGCCGGAGATGGCCGCCGACGTCCCGCTGCGCACCGCCGGCTGGATCGACGCCTGGCGCCGCGCCCGCGCGGGATCGCCGAGGCCGATGGCCGATCTCGCCGAGGCCTGCGCCCGCCTCCGCCGCCACGATGCCGCGGTCAGCGAGGACGCGGCCCTGACCCTCGCGCTGCACGGCACGCGCGCGGTCGCCGGCGGTCTGGCCTGGAAGCACGACCCGCTGCACCGGACCATGGGCCCCTACCCGTTCCGAATCGACGTCGCCGCCAGCTTCTGGGCGCGGGTCGCGGCGCCGGTGCTGTACCTCGACGGCGATCGCTCGGTCCAGCGCCTGGCCGAGGCCGAGACCGCGCGCCGCCTCGGCCACTTCCGCGACGTCCGCCGCGCCACCATCGCCGACGCCGGCCATGCGCTGATGCGCCACCAGCCGGCCGCGGTCGCCACCGCGCTGCTCGACTTCCTCGCGGATTGATCAGACGCCGGTCGGGTCAGGTGAAGCGGTGCGACGGCACCGGGGAGCCGGCCCAGCCGCGCTCGCGAGGACCGGGTTCACCGCGACCGATCACGCGCGCCAGGGCGAGCAGGCCGGGCTCGTCGTCGCAGGCGATCGCGTCGGGCGCCGCCGTCGGCGCGGCGAGGATCGCGGCGGCCAGCGCATCGGCGTCGCGATCGTCCTCGGCCACGGTCGCGGCCTGGCCGGTGTCGGGATCGAGCGCGAGCTGGCTGGCCCACGGCGCCACCACCTGCTGGGCCAGCAGCGTCGTGGTGTCGGCAGCCACCGGCGCGTCGTCGGTCCAGATCGTGACGTGAGCGTGGACGAGCTGGTCGCGCCGGCGCTGGGCCAGCCGCTCGAGGTCGCGGCCCGGCACGCTCGCGAGGTCGTACACGACGATCAGGCCGGGCGCCGGCGCGCCGACCGCAGGCCACGGCATCTGCGGCACGCCGAGCAGCGCCGCCGCCGCCGCGGCGATCGCCTCGTGCTCGCGCCCCGGCGGCGCGTACACGCACGGCGGCGTCCACTCCCACGCCACCAGCACCGCCCGCAGCCGCTCGAGCCCGTGCCGGACCAGCGACCACGAGTCCTGCAGCCAGGCGTAGCGGCCGTGCATCGGCTGATCGAAGCCGAACGGCGAGCGATGGAGCAGGAGCCCACCGGTGATGACCTGATGCCAGCCGCGCAGGTCGTGGCCGTCGAGGGCACAAGTCGCCGCCAGCCGATCGGCGCGGCCCAGCATGGCGTGGACCCGCGCCGCCATCCGCTCCTGGGCGTGCTCGGCCGGGATCAACGCCGGCACCACCGCGCGCGCGGTCGCGAGATCGCCGCTCATGATCGAGTCGAACACCAGCAGGTAGCGGCACAGGAAGCTGCGCTCGACCAGCGCCGGCCGCGCCAGGAGCACGCGCGTCGCGTCGTGGTACGCGAGCTGGGCCTCGAGCGCGGCGACCAGCTCGGTGACCAGCGCCTCGCTGTCGGGCGCCAGCTCGACGCCGCGGGCCAGCACGGTCACCGCCATCGGCGCCAGCCCGTCCTCGATGAGCTGGTAGCCGAGGGCGTAGAGCCTCTCGGGATCGTCGGGCGCGACCGAGGCCTCGGCCGCGCGCTCGGCCAGCGCCCGCACGCCGGCGGCCGCGAACACCGGGCCCAGCACCGCGAGCGCGTCCTCGAGCTCGGCGACCGGCACCAGCCGCGGGTACGACACCAACCCGCGCAGCGCCCGCCATGCGGCCTCGGCGTCGCCGGCGTGCAGCGCGAGCTGCGCCGCGGCCCGCGCCGACGGGTAGTCGTCGTCGGTCACCGGCAGCCTCCGCGGGCAACGCGGGTGGACAGCGCCGTCGTCACGGGCCCCCGCTACGACGGCTCGAGCTTCGCGTAGCGGATGGTGGCGGCGCGCAGGGCGGCGCGGACCGCGGCGTCGTTGGCGGCGGCCGCGACCGGGGTCGGGTAGCCCTCGGAGAAGTAGGTGCCGCTGGGCTCGACGATGGTCTCGGCGGTGGCCAGCCGGATCGTCGTCGCCGCGCCGTGGTGCGGGCTCGAGCCGCGGACCGGACCGAAGCCCTCGCGCAGCAGCTTGGTCGAGATCACGCCGGGGTGCAGGCTGTAGACCGCGAGCTCGGCCGGGTCGCTGGCGGCCGCGAGATCGATCGCGTGCATCACGTTGGCCAGCTTGGACTGGGCGTAGGCCGCGTAGCCGGTGTAGGCCTTCTCGAGGGTCAGATCCTCGACGTGGATGCGGCCGCGGGTGTGGGCGATCGACGAGATGACGATCACCCGCGCCGAGCCGGCCTTGCGCAAGGCCGGGCGCAGCAGCTCGGTGAGCAGGTAGTGACCGACGTGGTTGACCGCCAGCGTGGCCTCGATGCCGTCGCCGGTGATCACCCGCTCGGGCGAGAAGATGCCGGCGTTGTTGACCAGGACGTGGAGGGTGTCGAGCCGCTCGGACAGCTCGGTGAAGGCGCGGCGGATCGACGCCATCTGGCCGAGGTCGAACGACACCGGCTCGAAGCTCGCCTCGGGGGCCAGGGCCTGCAACTCGGCGACCGCGTGCTCGACCTTGGGCTTGCTGCGGCCATGGACGAAGACCCGCATGCCGGCCTTGGCGAGGCCGAGCGCGGTCTCCTTGCCGATCCCATCGGTCGAACCCGTGACCAGGGCGGTGCGCAGCGTGGAACTCATCGAGCCGGTTTTACCACCGCGCCCGCCGGCGTTGGGGCCAGCGGGTCACCGGACGATCGACGGGCCACGGGTCCCGAGCCAGCCCTGCGTCGCAGCCAGGCCGACGGCGGGCGGGGCTCGGGTGGCGGCGGCGGCAGGCGGGCGCGGTCGCCGCGACGCTGGGGCGTGACCCCGGTCCAGGCCTCGAGCCGGGCCAGGACCGTCGTGCGATCGGCGTCGGTGAGGTCCTCGATGCCGGCGCCGTGCGGGGCCTGGGGCGCGACCACCCGCAGCGAGTCGATGGCGTCGCCGAGTTCGAACATACCGCCGCTCCACGGATCCCACTCGCCGTAGAGGAAGATGATGCGCTCGCCCTGGCTCTTGACCCAGCCGTCGATGTCGGCCATGGCCTCGGGCGCGTAGGCCGGCGGGATCACCCCCGGCGGATCGGCGCCGAGGTAGTCGGCGGGGCCGAACTGCAGGAGGCCGTCGAGCTGCTGGTCGATCGTGCCCGGGTAGCCGAGCTGGTACTCGGCCTGGAAGTAGTAGGCGTCGAACTCGAGCAGGTCGGCGTCGGCCGACGATGACACCGGCGACACCTGATCGAGGAAGGCCCACACCTGGGGATCGGTGGCGTCGACCGCCGGCACGGTCGGGCACGACGACGCGCCCTCGAACTGCCAGAACGACCACTCGAGCGCGACCACCGCGCTCTCGACCGCCGCCGGAAGGGTGATGCGGGTGTAGAAGTGGCCGCGGGCCGACGCCTGGATGGTGGCCCTCGCGATCAACATGTCGCGGCGGTTGCGGAGCAGCTCGGCCTGGAGGTCACGGAGGGCCTGCCGGCACGCGGGTGGGCCCAGGTTCTCGACGTGGGGCTCGTAGCGATAGTCGGGCGCGCCGAACGAGATCGGCGCCACGTAGGCCAGCGTGCCGTCGACGTCGTCAGGGTAGAACCGGCGGTGATAGATCGAGGTCATGCCGCCCTTGCTGGCGCCGGTCTCGATCCAGGCGCCGTCGTAGAGCGGGCGCAGCGCGGTGACGATGAGGTGGTCGTCGGCGGCGGCCTGGGCGATCGTGAGGTGGGCCCAGTCGCCGGCGCCGCCGGTCGGGCGCGAGCTGCGGAAGAAGCGGTGCTCGACGACGAGCTGGTTGCCGTGCAACAGGCGGGTCGGCTCGACCGGGTAGTCGAAGATCCAGTTGCCGTAACCGGTGTGGGCCAGGACCATCGGCGCGTGGGGATCGATGGAGATGAGGGTGGCCTGCTGCGCGAAGTGGCCGACGTCGGGGTGGTCGTGATCGATCGGCTGGTCGAAGTGCAGTTCGAAGTAGCGGTAGCCGGTGTGGCCGGTGACGTGCTCCTCCACGCTGGCGACGGCGGGCAGCGCGCGGAGCTGTTCGAGCAGGTCGGGCGGCGGCGGGGCGGGCTCGTTGTCGCCGCAGCCGGTCAGCGCCAGCACGGCCAGCGCCGCGACCGGCAGGAGTCGGCGAACCGGAGGCATGGCCTGAGGATGGCACGACCGCGCGCCGACGGCGGCCGATCGTGCCTGACCGGTGATGACCGGCACGCGACCGGCGGGCTCGCGGGGGTGCTTGCGCTGCCGCCCGATTCCCGGTACTTGACGCGCCTATGGCGCTGTCCGTCGGAATCGTGGGCCTCCCCAACGTCGGCAAGAGCACGGTGTTCAACGCGCTCACGGCCGGCAAGGCCGAGGCCGCCAACTACCCATTCTGCACGATCGATCCCAACGTCGGCATCGTGCCGGTCCCAGACGAGCGGCTGCTCCGGATCCAGAAGCACATCAAGACCCAGAAGGTGATCCCGGCGATCGTCGAGATCGTCGACATCGCCGGCCTGGTCGCCGGTGCGTCGAAGGGCGAGGGCCTCGGCAACAAGTTCCTGGCCAACATCCGCGAGACCAACGCGATCCTGATGATGGTCCGCTGCTTCGTCGACGAGAACGTCATCCACGTCAGCGGCGGCGTCGACCCGATGCGCGACATCGACGTCATCGACCTCGAGCTGGCGCTGTCCGACGCCGAGACGATGGAGCGCCGGCACAAGAAGGCGTCGTCGTCACTGAAGTCGGGCGGCAAGGACGCCAAGGACGCCAAGCTCGAGGTCGCGCTGGTCGAGAAGGTAGCGGCCCACCTCGACGCCGGCAAGGCCGCGCGCACGCTGGTCCTGACCGACGACGAGCGCACGCAGGTCGCGACCTGGGGCCTCTTGACCGCGAAGCCGGTGCTGTACTGCTGCAACGTCGGCGAGGAGGACCTGCCCGACGGCAACCAGTGGACCAAGCTCGTCCGAGCGCGGGCGGCGGCCGAGGGCGCGGGCGTGGTCATCCTGTGCGGCAAGATCGAGGCGGAGCTGGCCGGGCTGGCCGAGGACGAGAAGAAGGAGCTGCTCGGCGCCTACGGGCTGCACGAGCCGGCGCTCAACGCGCTGGCCCGCGAGTGCTACCGCCTGCTCGGCCTGCAGTCGTACTTCACCGCCGGCGAGAAGGAGATCCGGGCGTGGACCATCCCCAAGGGCGCGACCGCGCCCGCGGCCGCCGGGGTCATCCACACCGACTTCGAGAAGGGCTTCATCCGCGCCAACGTCTACGGCGTCGCCGACCTCGAGCAGCACGGCAGCGAGGCCGCCCTCAAGAACGTCGGCAAGCTCCGCCAGGAGGGCAAGTCCTACGTCGTCCAGGACGGCGACATCATGCACTTCCTGTTCAACGTCTGAGCTCCGCGACGACGAGGCGGGTGGCCATGGTGCAGGCGATGGTGCCGTCGGGGCGGCGCCATCGGGGCGTGGCGGCGAGGAAGGCAGCGTGGAGGGTGGCGAGGGTGGCGGCGGGCAGCGTGGCGAGCTCGTAGGCGGGGGCGAGGCGGGTCCAGACGTCGTCCGGTGAGCCGGACAGATCGATGGGGAGGTCGGTGATGGTCGGGGGCGAGAAGCCGGTGGCGGGGGCGAAGAGCTCGGCGAGGCCGGCGTCGGTGCGGGCGCGGCGGTCGCCGAGGCGCGGGCTGGGTGCCTTGGCGGCGGCGGCGGTGAGGGCGGGATGGGCGAGGTCGAGGACGCCGGCGAAGGCGTCGTCGCCGCGCGGTCCGCCACCGACGATCGCGGCGAAGCGGCCGCCGGGGCGCAGGACGCGGGTGACCTCGGCGACGACAGCGACGGGCTCGGCCATGAGCGTGAACGCGAGGTGCGAGAGGACGAGGTCGACCGACGAGGACGCGAGCGGCAGAGCCTGGGCGCGAGCCTGCAGCAGGAGCGCGCCGGGGACGCCGACGGCGGCGGCGCGAAGCTCGCCGAGGCTGAGGTCGACGGCGAGGAGGTGCGCGGGATCGTGACCGCGGGCGACGAGGCGCGCGAGCAGGTGGCCGTCACCGGCGCCGAGATCGAGGACGCGCTCGCCGGGCCGCGCGAGGTCGGCAAGGACGTCGTACGACGAGCGACCGGCGGGGCCGCGACCGGCGGCGAACGCGACGGTGGAGCTGCCGGGGTG
>JAYVSF010000194.1:0-7263 GCA_043775605.1 Myxococcales bacterium | reverse complement strand
GGTGCCGCGCGGGCCCAGCACCAGCACCGGCCGCGGCACCGGCGCGACCCGCTCGATGCGGGTCATGACCGAGCGGATCGCGGTCGAGTCGCCGACGATCTGCCAGCGCTGACCGGCCATCTTGCGCAGGCGCTCGTTGATCGCGCGCAGCTCGCGGTTCTCGCCCTCGAGCCGGCGGCGCTCGAGGATGTGGTGGAGGATGCGCTCGATCTTCTCGACCGAGATCTCGAGCTTGTCCTCGAGGTAGGGGTCCTTGCTGATGAAATCGACCGCGCCGGCCTTCACCGCCGCCACCGCGTCGTCGATGGTGCCGTGGCCGGTCAGGATGATGATCGGCAGATCGGGGTGGGCCCGGCGCAGGACCTGGCAGATCTCGATGCCGGTGCGCTTACCGCGGCCGAGGTCGAGATCGAGCACGACCATCTCGGCGAAGCCGGTGGCCAGCCAGGTGATCGCGGCCTCACCGTCGTCGAAGCTCACCACCTCGCGGCCGCGGGTGGTGAACACCTCGGCCAGCAGCCGCCGGACCTCGGCCTGATCGTCGACGCAGACGATCGTCCCGCAGCTCGGATCACACGGCATGAACGACCGCCTCCCCGGACGGTCCGACCGAGGCAGACCCCGAGCCTGACCCGTGGCCCCGAACACCCAGCGTCATGGTTGAACGCTCGCTGGCGCTCGCTGGGGTCGGATCACACGGCATCGGCGCTCAGGCTCCTCGGTCGCGCAGCGGGGCGAGCGCGCCCAGGCCGGTGAAGCCGCCGAGGTCGGACGGCAGGATGACGGTGACGGTGGTGCCGCGGCCCTCCTCGCTGTCGATCAGGACCCGGCCATGGTGGGCGGTGATGACCCGCTCGGCGATGGTCAGGCCGACGCCGGAGCCGGTCTCCTTGGTGGTGTAGCCGGGCACGAAGATGCGGCCGAGCTCGCTGCGCGGGATGCCGGGGCCGGTGTCGGCGATCACGACCTCGACCGCGGGCGCGCCGAGGGTGGGCACCGAGCGGGCGGTGACCGTGACCCCGCCGCCGGTGCGCTCGGCGGCGTCGGCGGCGTTGTGGACCAGGTTGAGCAGCGCCTCCTTGAGCAGGACCCGGTCGCCGCGCAGGTCGGGCAACGCGCTGGTGATCTGGGCCTCGATCACCACGCTCGAGCGGTGCTGGACCGCGGCCACGACCTCGCTGACCAGCGTGGCGACCGGCACGACCTCGACGGTGGGGCCGCCGCTGCGCTGCATCGAGCGAAGGTACTGGGCCCACTCCTCGTACAGGGACGTCACCTCGCGCTCGAGGTCGCGCAGGCGCTCGCCGAGCTCGCCCTCGCCGGCCAGCTTGCGGGCGCTGCGCGTGCGCGAGCCGATGATGCCGAGCAGGTTCTTGACCCGGTGGCCGTGGGCGTAGACCCCGGCCAGGACGTCGCCGCGCGCGACCTCGGCGGTGGCGGTCATCAGCCGGGGCGCGACGTGACCGGCGGCGGCGCCGGCGCCAGGCTGGGCGGCGTCGAGCAGGCGCTCGACCACGTCGGCCAGGCCCGGGCTCGACGCGTCGAGCATGCGGGCGGCGTTGCGCCAGGCCAGGCCGTGGCCGGCGTCGATGCGCAGCGCCCGCTCGATCTCGTGCAGCGCGCCCTCGGTGTCGCCGCGATCGAGGACCAGCAGCGCCAGCCGGCACGCGGCCTCGGCGTGCCCCGGCCGCAGGCGCAGGCCCTTGCGGTAGGCGGCCTCGGCGTCGGCGCAGGTCGCGGGGTCGTCCTCGTGGACCGCGGCCAGGAGGAACCAGACCCGGGCCAGCTCGACCGAGACCTCGGGCTTGGCCTCGGCCTCGAGCCGCTGGGCCAGGGCGGTCAGCGCGGCGACCGAGGTCTGGCGGACCGCCTCGTCCTGGTAGCGCCGCCGGAGCTGGCGCTCGATCAGGCGCAGGCCGACCACCCAGCCCTCGGGCCGGGCCGCAGCCTCGGCGGCCAGCAGCGCCTCGATGTCGGCGTCGGCGATCGCGCGATCGCCGTGGGCCTGGAGCGCGGCCAGGACCAGGCTGCGCCACAGCCCTAGCGGGGCGTCCGGGCGCTTGCGTTGGGTCTCGTCGAGCGCGGCCAGCGCGTCGGCGCCGCGGCCGGCACCGGCGACCCGCGCCACCACCTCCTCGAACAGCCCGGCCTCGCGATCGGCGTCGGCGGCGAGCTGCGCCGGGCGGCGGCGGACGTCGAGCGCGGCGCCGAGCAGGTCCTCGTAGGCCGCCATCGCGTTGACCTCGGCGCCGGCGACGTCACCCTCGTGCTGGGCGGCGGCGGCCAGGCCGAGCCGGGCCCGGGCGCGGTGGGCCGGGGTCGCCGACGGCGCGTCGAGCGCGGTGGCGAACGACATCCGGGCGGCGGCCAGCTCACCGGCCGCGAGCTGGGCCTGGCCGAGCAGCACGCGGGCGGCGGCGCCGGGCTCGCGCTTGACCAGCTCGGCGGCGTGCTTGCGCGCGGCCGGCGCGTCACCGACCGCCAGCGCCAGCTCGGCCAGCCGGCGGATCGGCACCGGATCGCCAGGCTCGCCGCTCGCCATCGCGCGCACGAACGCCCCACGCGCGGCCGCGGGCAGCCCCAGCGCCCAGTAGCGATCGCCGAGGTCGACCAGGCTGGCCATCGGTCGCCAAACTACCACGTCCTTCGACACGCGGTCCCCTCGCTGCGCGAGGACCGCGGCTCAGGATGAACGGATCGTCGTCTCGAACCGCTTCCAGCTCAGCTCTCGTCGGTGAACGCGGCGTCGCGCTGCGCGGCGTGACGGCGCAGCTCGTCGAGCTCGTCGCGCGCCAGCGGCCCGAGCTCGCCGGTCGCGCCGGCGCAGGCCGCATGGAAGCGCGCCATCACCGCCGCGTCGCCCTTGAGCCGCTCGCGCACGGTCTGGTGCATGTCGCGGAACTGGATGTAGAAGTCCTGCAGCATGTCGCCCTTGCGCAGCGGCATGATCGCGTGCATGCGGCCCTCGGCCATGTCGTGCATGTACAGCCCGATCTTGTGCAGCGGGCCGGCGACCTTGTGGGTCATCAGCACCAGGTAGCCGCCGGCGATCACCGCCAGGCCGAGACCGACGCCGATCATCTGCAGCGCCAGGCTGCGATCGCGATGGGCGATGTCGGCGGCGGTCTCGCGCTGGTACTCGGCGAGGGTGGGGTCGCCCTTGGTCAGGTCGTCGAGGCCGGCGACCAGATCCTGGCTGGCGCGGTGCTCCTGCCGGTAGATGAGATAGCCGAGGGTGCCGGAGATGAGCAACGACACCCCGAGGACGACCAGCACGTAGCGGAGCTGCAGCCGCTTGTCGAGCAGGTAGTTCGAGATGCGGCGGTGGTGCTTGCCCGAGGGGCGCCGCGCGGTCGGTTCAGGACGTGGGGCCAAGGGCCTTCTCCTTGCGCTCGAGGACGAGGCGCAGCTCGTCAGCCGCGGCCTTGGCCTCGGGCGAGCGGTCGAACACGCCGTCGGCCGCCGCCGCATCGAGGGCGGCCGCGATCCGATCGCGATCGCCCTGCTCGAGGGCCACGACACCGGCGTGGGCCTGGCGGAAGTGATCGTAGAACTCGACCAACTGATCGCCGCGGCGCAGGTCGTAGACCTTGTCGTAGCGACCGTCCTTGAGCTTCGCCAGGTACAGCGTGACCTTGTAGAGCGGGCCGGCGACCCGGTGGGTCATCTTGATGCCGAACAGCACCAGCCCGATCACGATCACCACGCCGGCGACCACCAGCACCAGCTCGATGGCGCGCTCGCCCTCGCGCAGCACGGCGACCTTGCCGGCCTTCTCGAGCTCGCAGTCGAAGTGGGCGACGACCTGGGCGACGTAGTCGTCGGGGATGGTCACCGGAATCGGCTTGAGGGTCATGGACGGCTCGTCCATGACGATGGTGTGGCCCGAGCCCGCGGCGGGGACCGCGTCCGGATCCGAGCCCGAGGCCGAACCCGAACCCGAGGCCGAACCCGAGCCCGTGGCAGAACCCAGGGCCGGGGCGGGGGACGCCGAGTCACGCCCGCCGCCGGCGTCCCGAGGGGGGAACGCAGGGCCCGAACCCGAACCCGAACCCGGATCCGGTCCGGTCTCGTCGAGGGTCGTGCGCGGATCGACCACGACCTGCGACGCGGCCGCGATCGTCGGGATCTCGGCGCACAGCGTCCCGCGGACGCGGCTCTGCGCGACCGACGTCGCCTCGTTCGCGACCCGCACCACCCACCACCCCAGCAGCGCCATCAGCACCACCGCCAGCCCGACCATGAACAGCGTGAACCGCAGCTGATACCGCTTGTTGATCAGCAGGTTCTTCCAGCTGCGCTTGTAGCCGCGCGTCGTCATAGGTTCGGGCCCGCCTTGGTGCGGATGGTCGGCATGATCTTCTTCGCCACCAGATCCTCGACGACCGCCGTGATGCAGTCCTGCTTGGCCAGCTCGATGTCCCGGGCAGTGTTGGAGCCTTGCACCTTGGCGCCGCCCTCGAGGAACCCGAAGATGCTCTTGCCGGGGAAGGTCGCGATCAGCATCGACAGCTTACAGGAGACCAGCGTCGCGGCCCCCTTTTGGACCACCGTCACGTCCTGGATGGTGCCGTCGATGTAGAAGCCGTGGATCGACGCCCGGTCGAACTCCTTCTGGGTCGGGCTCTTGCCGGTCGGCCAGGCCTGCATGATCCGCGGGTCGAGCCGGGCCAGCCCGCTCTGGGCGGTCGTGCGCATGAGGTCGCGCAGCCCGTCGGTGCCGGCCTGCTTGGTCGACATCGGCGCGAGGTCGATGTAGATGCCGCCCTGGATCACCTTCACCGCGGACGCCATCTTGGCGATCGAGTCGCGCAGCTTGATCGCCTGCCTGGTGAGCGTGTCGTCGGCCGCGCCCTTGGCCAGCTTGTCGAGCGCCGCCACCACCTGGGTGCGGGTCGCGACCGGCGTCGCCGCGTCGATCAGCTTGCCGAGGCCGACCACCGCCGCGCCGCGCACGGTCTTGTCGGGGTCGCCGAGTGCGGCCAGGAAGCCGGGCACCGCGCGGTCGTCGCCGAGCTTGGCCAGGTTGAGCGCCGCCGACAGCCGGACCTTGTAATCGCGGCCGCCCTTGAGGTCGGCGAGCAGCGCGTCGACGTCGTCAGCGCGGGCGACGCCGGTCGCGAGCAGCAGCCCGAGCAGCGCCAGCGCCGCCAGCCGCGACCACCGACCGGCGGTCTCAGCCCTCGCCTGCTCGCGCTCGCGTCCGACCATCGACGTTGACGCTAGCGGAGATCGAGGTCAGCCCGCAAGGTACGCGCGGGTGAGGTCGACATAGTGGGCCGCGCCGGTGGCGATCATGGCCCGCTCCTCGTGCGACACCGGTCGCTTGACCCGGGCCGGCGAGCCGATGACGAGGCTGCCCGGCGGCACGATGGTCCCGGGAGTGACCAGCGCGCCGGCGCCGACCAGGCTGCCGCGGCCGATCCGGGCCCGGTCGAGGATGATCGCGCCCATGCCGATCAGGCAGTCGTCCTCGACGGTGCAGGCGTGGAGGATGACGCGGTGGCCGACCGTGACCCGGTTGCCGACCTCCGTGCCGCAAACGTCCGAGGTCACATGGACGACGGAGTTGTCCTGGATCGATGTCTCGCGGCCGATCCGGATCGGCATGACGTCGCCGCGCACGACCGTGCCGTACCAGATCGACGAGCCGGCGCCGATGATCACGTCGCCGATGACCGCGGCGTGATCGGCGACGTAGACGCCGTCGCCGAGCTGCGGCGTGTGGCCGCCGAAACCGCGGATGACCGCGGTGGTGCGGGCGGTCATCGCAGGCGCCGCCAGCGCTGCTGGGCCCGGGCCGCGGCCGCCAGCGCGCCGGTCTGGACCAGCTCGAGGTCGGCGGTGCTGGCCGCGAACTGGACGACGCCGGCGTGATCGACGACCAGGATCGCGCCCTCGGCCCGCGGGTTGAGCCCCGACAGCACCGAGCCGCCGCGCATGCTGTCGCCGGCGGCCGGCTGCCAGCGCGCGACCACGCCGGTCACCGGCACCCGGGCCAGGTAGGTCCGGACCTCGTCGGCGACCCCGAGGATGACGGTGCGGACCGCGACCGTCGCGCCGCTGTCCGCCGCGGCCCCGACCAGGGCGCTGGCGGCGCCGCCGCACGGCTCGCACTGGGCATCGAACACCACGAGGATCGCCGGCCGACCGTCGAGCCCGACCGGCAGGTCATCGTGGCGATCGACCAGCTCCATCGCTGGCAGCGGCGACCCGCGCAAGCGCAGCTCGAGCAGCTCGCCGGCCGGCGGCATCGCGCCCAGCCGCGCCGACAGCCGCAGCACCCGGCCCTCGCGGGCGACGTCGACCCGGGCCCGCTCGCCGAGCGCGTGGTTGCGGACCCGGTAGCGCAGATCGTCGTCGCTCATCAGCGGCGCGTCGTCGATCGCGACGATGACGTCGCCGACCGTGATGCCGGCGCGGGCGGCGCCGGTGCCGGGGTAGACCGCGGTCACCTCGAGCGGCTGGCCCATCGCGCCGGTGAAGCTGATGCCGAGCCAGGGCGTTGCGTCGGGCTCGGCCGCGGCCGGGCGCGCGGCGACGAGGCCGAGCACCGAGGTCGCGATCACGGTCCAGCGCACGGCGCCAGGGTAGCAGGCGCGCTGACCGGCGGCGCGTTTCACGACCGGGGCGCGAGGCCGGCGGCGCGGAACCAGCCGACCGCGCGGGCGATGGTCTCGGCCAGCGGCGTGCACGGCATGCCCAGTTCGCGCCGGGCCTTGCCGCTGTCGTACCAGGCCGTCGACAGCGCATAGCGAGCGCTCTTGACCGTGATCCGTGGCGGCGGTCCGCCGTGGCGGGCGCGGGCCTCCATCAGCCAGGCGGCGGCCAGCACCGCAGCCTCGGGCAGCCGGCGGCGGATCGGCGGCAGCCCGGCCGCGCGGGTGACCTCGTCGTAGAACTCGCGATAGGTGACGTTGTGGCCGCCGGCGAGGTAGCGCTCGCCGACCACGCCGCGCGCCTCGGCCGCCACGTGACAGGCTGCGACGTCCTCGACGTCGACCGCGCAGAAGCCGCCGCCGGTGATGCCCGGCACCCGCCGGTGCAGCGCCTCGACGATGAAGCGGCCGGTCGGGGTCGGGCCGCGGTCGCGCTCGCCGAACGGGAACGCCGGGCAGACCAGCACCACCGGCAGGCCCTGCCCGGCCAGGCGGCGCGCGTCGAGATCCGAGACGTACTTCGAGCGGATGTAGGTGTTGCCGCCGGCCCAGTGGTTGAACGCGAAGGTCTCGTCGGCGAGCTCGCCCGGCGGAGGTACGCCGA
>JAYVSF010000193.1:0-1611 GCA_043775605.1 Myxococcales bacterium | reverse complement strand
GTCGGCGAGCACGCCGGGATCGTCGACGGCGAGCCGCGCCAGGGCGCCGCGCAGCACCCCTCGCGCGCCGTCGGCGGCGTCGGCGCACGCCGCCAGCTCGGCGAACCGGGCCCGCGGCACAAGCGCCGGGTGGCCGCCGCGCCCGCCGTGGACCGGGATCCCGGCGCCGGCGGCGACCAGGCTGCGGACGGTGGTCGCGTCGACCCGCGCGTGATCGACCGGCCACAGCAGCGCCGCGGTCACCGGCCGGGCCGCGATCGCCGCGTAGCCGAGCGCGACCGAGCTGGCCATGCCGCGCTCGGCCTGCGGGTTGACCACGACCGCGGCCCCCAGCGCGCGCGCGGCGGCGCCGACCTCGTCGCCGAACGGCCGGCCGACCACCACCACGATGTCGTCGGGGCGGACCCCCGCGGCCGCGGCCAGCGCGACCACCCGGGCCAGGAAGGTCTGCAGGCCGATCGGCAAGAGCGCCTTGGCGACGCCGCCCAGCCGGCGACCGCCACCGGCGGCCAGCACCACCGCGCCGACCCGCGGCTGGTCGGCGTCAACCACCGCGCGCCCCGCCGTCGTCGGCGCGCGGGCTCCAGGTCCCGGCGGCCGGCTCGCCGCGCCGGCGCAGCGCCACCAGCTCGGCCGCGATCGCCACCGCGATCTCCTCGGGCGTCTCGGCGCCGATGTCGAGGCCGAGCGGGGCGTGCAGCCGGTCCCAGCCGCGCAGGTCGTGGCCCTTGGCCAGCAGCCGCTTGCGGAAGCGCCCGACCTTGCCGCGCGAGCCGATCATGCCGAGGTAGGTCGGCGTGCGGTCGAGCAGCGCCTCGAGCAGCCGCAGATCCATCGCGTGATCGCGGGTGACGATGAACACGTGATCGCCATCGCCGAGCGGGCCGAGCGCGCGCTCGACGTCGGCCAGCGCGAACGAGTCGACGATGCGATCGGCCCACGACGGCGCCGGCTCGAGCGCGCCGGTGTCGCCGTCGTCGCACAGCACGACCTCGAAGCCGAGGCCGTGCAGCACCGGCCCGAGCGCGCGGCCGACGTGGCCGCCGCCGAACACGATCGCCCGGTCGGGCGGCGCCACCGCCTCGCGCAGCACCGACCCATCGAGGCGCGGCCGGCGCCATGCTCGGGCCTGGTCGGCGCCGGTCAGGGTCACCGTCAAGGCACCATCGTCGGCGCCGGTGGTGACCAGCGCGGGCGCCTTGGTGGATGGCCTGAAGACGCTCGGCGCCAAGCGCGTGGCCATCCTCACGCCCTACATGAAGCCACTCACGCAATTGGTGATCGACTACATCGAGGCCGAAGGGATCGAAGTGGTGGACAGCTTGTCTCTGGAGATCGCCGACAACCTGGAAGTCGGCCGGCAAGACCCGCTGGCGCCCATCGAGTTGACCAAGCGCCTGAACACGACAGGCATCGACGCGCTGGTGGCTTCGGCTTGCGTGCAGATGCCCTCGCTCGGCGCCATCCAGGCCATCGAAGATCGCATCGGCCTGCCGGTGGTTTCTTCGTCGGTCTGCACCACCTTCATGATGCTGCGCAAACTGGGTCTGGCCACGGGCATTCCGGGATATGGCTCGCTGCTATCCGGCCGATACTGAGGCCCACGGCAAG
>JAYVSF010000192.1:0-9331 GCA_043775605.1 Myxococcales bacterium | reverse complement strand
GCTGGTCCGGCGCCGGCAGCGCGGCCGAGGCCACGACCTTGCCGGCGGCGTCGACCGCCGCGACCCGCCCGCTGCCGAGGCCGATCCGCAGATGGCGGGCCCGCACCGGATCATGCGCGGCCAGCGCCACCGGGTGGGCGCCGAGCTGGCCCGGCCACATCGACGCCGGCGCGGCCGAGGTCACCGCCAGGTACGACGGCTCATCGCCGACCGCGCGCACGACGTCGAGGACGCGCGCGGCCGGTGCGCCGAGCGGGGCCAGCACTACCGGCCGATCGAGCCGACCGAGCGGCGCGGGCGCGACGAAGCCGGCGCCGTCGTGGAGCGCGGCCGCGACCGCCGGGGCCAGCGCCGCAAGCTCGACCGGCGTGCCCGGGTAGATCGGGTCGCCGACCCGGTGCAGGCCGTCGACCGCGAGCCGGGCGAACGGCAGCCGGCCGACGTGGACCTCTCCGCCGATGATCGAGATCGCGAGCCACGGCGTCGCGCGCTGGGCGGCGGCGCTGGGCAACTGCAGCGGGTTGCCGGTCACCGACCGCGGCGGCAGCGGCAGCACCAGATCGGCGAGCGCGGCGTCGAGGCGCGCGCGGAGGTCGGCGGCGAGGCTGGCCCGCGCGGACGCGACGTGATCGCCGATCGCGGCCAGCGCGTACCAGGCGCCGGACGCGAAGCGGGCGGCGCCGGCGTCGGCGTGCATGGTCGCCGGGCAGGCCAGGGCCAGCGAGCGCCACGGCCGGATGCTCGGCTGATCGGGGCCGAGGTCGGCCAGCTCCTCGCGGAACGCGGTGGCCGCGCCCGCCGAGCACACCCCGCCGCAGGCCTCGATGATCGCCCACACTGCGACGAGGTCGACCCGCCCACCGTCGGCTGACCGATCGGCGACGAGCAGCGGATCGAAGCCACCGCCGCACAGGCCGCAGCCGCGGACGATCACGCCGGCCCGCTCGATCGGCGGCAGTCGCGCGGCGCGCTCGAGCGACGAGATGCACCAGGGGAGCGAACCCGAAGCCGAGCCCGAACCTGAAGCCGAGCCCGAGCCCGAGCCCGAACCTGAAGCCGAGCCCGAAGCCGAGCCAGAACCCGAGCCTCGGCAGGCGAGCAACCCGAGCGTGACGACGATGAGCGCGGGTGCCGACCGCATGTCACGCGCCGCGGTCGACCTCGAGGCCGTACTTCTTCACCAGCCGATGGATGTAGTTGCGATCGATGCCGGCCTCGAGCGCGGCCCGCGAGATGTTGCCCTTGTGGCGCGCGAGCAGGTTGACCAGATAGTCGCGCTCGAAGCCCTCGACCAGCGCGGCCTTGGCCTCCTTGAACGGCAGCTCGAGGATCGCGGCCGACGCCGTCGTCGCCGGGCCCGCGCTGCCGCTCACGCTCGCGGCCATCGCCGCCTCGGTCGGGCTGGCGCCATCGACCACCACCATGCCGAGCGACAGCGCCCGTTCGATCACGTTGCGCAGCTCGCGGACGTTGCCCGGCCAGGCGTGACGCGCGAGTTGCTCGAGCAGCCCGTCGGAGACGTCCCAGCCCGAGCGGCCGAACAGCTCGGCGAAGTGGCGGGCCAGCGCCGGCAGATCGTCGAGGCGCGTGCGCAACGGCGGCACCTCGCAGCGGACCACCGCCAGCCGGTAGTACAGATCCTCGCGGAAGCTGCCGGCCTTGACCATCGCCCGCAGGTCGCGGTGGGTGGCGGCCAGCACCCGGATGTCGACCGGGATGGGCTTGGTCTCGCCCACCCGCCGGACCTCGCGCTTGTCGAGCGCGCGCAGGAGCTGGGGCTGGAGATCGAGCGGCAGCTCGCCGATCTCATCGAGGAACAGGGTGCCGCCGGTCGCGGCCTCGATCAGCCCGCGCTTGTCGGCGATCGCGCCGGTGTACGAGCCCTTGGCGTGACCGAACAGCTCCGACGCGATCAGCTCGTGCGGGATCGACGCGCAGTCGACCACCACGAACGGCCCGTCGGCGCGCCGGCTGGCGTGGTGCAAGGCCAGCGCGATGGCCTCCTTGCCGGTGCCGGTCTCGCCCTCGAGCAGCACGGTGGCGTCGGTCAAGGCGACCCGGGCCAGCAGCGAGAACAGCCGGCGCATCGGCCCGCTGGCGCCGATCACGCCGCCGAAGCGGTCGCCCTGGTACTGGCCGAGCTGGGCGGGCGTGTCCTCGGCCTCGATCGCGAGCTCGGTGTGCTTGCCGAGCCGGAGCTGGGCCGGCCCGGTCAGCGTGATCGCGCCGATCCGGTTGCCGCCGTGGCGGGTGCCGTTGGTCGAGTCGAGATCGCGCACCGACAGACCCTCGCGCCGGATCTGCAGCTCGAGGTGGTAGCGCGACACCGTCGAGTCGGTGAGCGCGATGTCGTTGTCGGGGTGGGTCCCGATCATCGTGGTCCCGCCCTCGATGACCCGGCGCAGGCCGGCGTCGGGGCCCGCGACCACCGCCAGCCGGTAGCTGCGCTCGATCAGCGCGCCGCCGGCGTCGGTGTAGAGGTTGGTGGGGATGGACGTCTTCATGAGCGGCGGCGACGGCGCCAGGCTAGCGCGAATAGATGCACCCGCCGATCATACGGCACCGCGCCGCACTGGCGGAAGCCTCGGCCGCGCCGCGGCGCGACGCCGACGCCTCGTCAGGGCCGGCCGGCCGCGGTATCGTCGGGCATGCTGCGGCGATCGCCCGTGCCGATACCCGACGAGGCCGACGACCTCGAGCGGCTGCGGACCATGGCCGATGATGACCGGGCCACGATCCTGGTCGGCCTGATGCGGGCGGCGGCCCGGCTCCTGGCCGCGAACGAGAACCGCGACCGGATCCTGACCCTGCGCGAGCCGCTGTCGCCCGCGGCCGAGGCCACGCTGGCCCGCCTGCGCCACCGCCAGCTAGCGCGCACGCCGTGATCGCGCCCTTCGATCCGCTCGAGGATGCCCGGGCACCCGCACGCACGACCCATCGATCAGGCGTCGTCGCCGACAGCCGCGTCGTAGCGGACCTTGGGCCAGACTGACTTCTTCAGCGCCGGCAGGTTCCGCTGGACCCGGCCGAGCTCGCCGGGATCGGTGACGCCTTGACGGTGCTGCCACTCGTTCATCCCGGCCTCGAAGCCGGCCGCCAGCGCGTCCCAGCTCTTGTACCGGCGCTGCAGGCCGCGGGCGATCTTGCCGGTCTCGGTCCAGCACGCGTCGTCGTCGATGAACTCGGCGGCCCGGCCGATGCGCAGGAGGTCGAGCGCGCGGACCTGATCCCACGCCTGGTTGCCGGTCTGGCCGGCCCGCAGCTCGGCGATGACCTCCCAGAACTTCCCGGGCCCGGTCGCGCCGTACCAGTTGCCCAGCGACTGGCTGGCCCGCGCCTGGGGCCAGGTACCGCTGTCCTCGCCGCCGGTCCACAGCCCGTACGCGCCGTGGGCCCAGCGCTGCAGGGCCGCCGCCCGCCGCTTGCCGGCACCGATCGTCACCAGCGCGATGCCGGCGCCGAGCAGCACCACCGCACCGCCGACCACGGGGATCAAGAACCCAGGCTTCATCAGGCTGTCGAGGGTCATCTCACCCTGACAGAGTCGCCATGGCCGCCGATGTGACCGTCGCGAGGATGAAAAGCCTGCCGCCCGCGGCCGCGGTGGCGTGCTCGCCGCGGTTGTCGGCCGGCGATCGCGATGCTATCAATGATAGCAATGGCTCAGCTCATCGTCAGGAACATCGACAGCGGCACCGTGCGCGCCCTCAAGCTCCGGGCGGCCCGCCATGGTCGGTCGAGCGAGGCCGAGCACCGCGAGATCCTCCGCGCGGCCGTCCGTGACGGCACGACCCGGAGCCTCAAGGACCACCTGCTGGCGATGCCCTCGGTCGGTGACGACGACGACTTCCGGCGGACCCCGGCGCGGGCGCGGCGCGTGACCTGGTGAGCTACCTGCTCGATACCAACGTCATCTCCGAGCTGAGGAAGGGGCGTCGAGCCAAACCCGCCGTCGTCCGCTGGTTCGCGGAGGTGGTCGATGAGGATCTGCGGCTGTCGGTCCTGGTCGTGGGCGAGCTCCGCCAGGGCGCCGAGCGCGTTCGCCGACGCGACCCCGTGAGCGCCCGGCGCCTGGACCGGTGGATCAAGCTGCTGGTCGAGCAGTTCGACGATCGCATCCTCGTCGTCGATCGCCCGACCGCCGAGCTGTGGGGCAAGCTCAACGTGCCCGATCCCCTGCCGGCGATCGACGGCCTGCTCGCCGCCACCGCGCTGACCCACGACCTGACGCTGGTCACCCGCAACGGCGCCGACGTCGCGCGGACCGGCGTCCAGATCGTGAACCCGTTCGACTGACCCGGCGACGCGGGTCAGACCACGATGCCGGCCCAGCGGCCGAGCCACTTCTGGGGCGTGAACGACGGCACCGGCTTCGGGGTCAGGCGCGGGGTGCCGTCCTGCCAGAAGCTGCGGAACGGGGCGGTCTTCCCGGCCCGGTAGAAGTGCTGGAGGTAGGCGAAGTCGCAGGCCGAGAAGTCCGACAGCCACTGATCGAGGTCGGTGATGCCGGCCTCGTGGAAGAGCTGCATCGAGTAGCAGCAGGCCTCGTGCTCGTAGGCCTGGACTCGGGCCACGGCGTCGTCGGTCCACGGGCCCTGGTAGCGGCCGATCTCGCGGGCCGCCTCCGAGGTGTTCCACTGCGCGGTGTGGCCGAACAGGTGGACGATGATGAACAGCGAGTCCTCGGCGTCGAGGTCGTAGTCGACCTTGATCTCGGCGCCGTCGAGATCGCCGGTGAACGGGTTGGCGACGTCGGCGATGACCACCGGGATGCCCCAGCGATCCTCGATCGTCCGCTCGACCACCGCGAAGGCCTCGGCGAAGCGCGCGGGGTTCGGCCCAGGTTCGGCCACGTCGCTACTCGACGACTTCGCGGACCCGGGCGGCGGCCAGGCTGTGCAGCACCTGCATCACGCTGTAGGCCGCCAGCTCGGCCATGAGCTGGGTGATCTTGTGGTGCTGCTCGTCGGAGAGCTCGCTCTCGATCGCGCGCATGGCGCCGACCAGCAGGTTCTCCTGCGTCTCGAGCTCCTCGGCGGTGATCACCCCGTCGGCCATGGCCTGGGTGAAGTGCTCGAGGCGCGAGACGTGCTCGTCGAGGAGCGGGTTGTTGTCGTCGTCGATCCAGCTGCTACGGCCCATGGTCTTCCCTCGGCTGTGATGGTGAGTGGCCTACCGGCCCTCGATGATCTGCTTGATGGCGGTGGCCCGCTCCTGGGCCTTGTCGCGGCCGCCGAGCTTGTCGAGCTTGGCCCGCTTGGACGGCGGCAGGAACTCGGCGTCGGTGCACTCGATGATCGCGACCAGCTCCTGCAGCTCGCGCTCGAGCGACTGGGTCGACGGCATGAAGCCGGCGAGGACCTGGGCCAGGGCCGGCCCGGTGATCCGATCGGACCCGGTCAGCAGCGAGACCCGCTGGGCCCGGCCGACGATGCCCTCGACGTCGGCGCCCGACAGATCGCCCTTGTGCGGGATGTCGGCCGGGATGTCCTCGTCGAGCAGGGTCGACCCGGACTTGCGGGCCAGGATGCGGAACATCGCCCGCAGCTCGCCGTCCTCCGACGGATAGAACAGCGGGATGTGGACCTCGGCCCGGCCCTGGCGCTTGATGTCGATCGGCAGGAGGTCGGGCCGGGCGGTGAGCAGCATCCAGATGATCTTGCCGCGGTAGCGGGTGTCGCCCATCTGGTTGGCCATCATGCCGAACACCCGCGCCCCGACGCCGGAATCGCCGCCGCCGGCGTCGCGATCGCCGAGCACGGTGTCGGCCTCGTCGACGACCACCACCACGGGGCCCATCGACCGCAGCACGCCGAGCACTCGCTCGAGGTTGCCCTCGGTCTCGCCGACGTACTTCGAGCGGAAGTTCTTGAGCACCACCGCCGGCACGCCGATCGACCCGGCCACGCACTGGGCCAGGAACGACTTGCCGGTGCCGACCGGGCCGCAGAACAGGTAGCCCATCGGCACGCTGTCGAGCCGGCCCTTCCTCAGCAGCGCGGCGTCGTCGAGCAAGCGGCGCTTGGCGGCCTCGTGGCCGACCACGGTGTCGAGGCCCCACTTGGGCTCGATGAATTCGAGCATGCCCTGGGCCTGGCGCTCGATCAGCCGCTTCTTGAGCTCGCGGAAGTAGCTGGTGTCGAGCCGGCGGCCGCCCTCGCGGGCCGAGCGGATCAGCACCTCGAGATCGGTCAGCGCGATGCCGGCGGTCAGCGTGCCGAGCTCGGTGGTCGAGTAGTCGGAGAAGCTGGCGACGTCG
This sequence comes from Myxococcales bacterium, assembly GCA_043775605.1. GTDB lineage: Bacteria > Myxococcota_A > Polyangia > Haliangiales > Haliangiaceae > UBA2376. Next base: position 3,072 of record JAYVSF010000192.1, on the reverse strand, counting down.
AGGCCGCGGGTGGCGTTGGCCAGGAACGCCTGGCGATCCTCGGTGGCCGGCATCGGCACCTCGAGGGTCGCGAGGTACGGGTTGCCGGTCAGGCGATCGGACACCTGCGACAGCCGCGAGTCGATCAGCACGAAGGCGAGGTTGAGCCGCTTGACGTACGGCGACGACGCCCAGTTGAGCAGCGTGACCAGCTGGGTCTGATCGCTGAGCTGCAGCCGGTCGCCGCCGGGGGCCACGAACGAGGCGTGGTCGATGATCACCGCCGCGCTCAGGCGCTCGCCCGGCTCGGCCATGATGTTCTTCTGCACGAAGAGATCGATCGCGGCCAGGCTGGTCAGCGGATCGCGCTTGATCTGGCGGACGTCGCCGAGCACCCGGTTGAGCGCGGTCACCATGTCGCTGAGCCGCTTGGCGTTGGACCCGGCCAGCGGGCGCAGGCCGCGCGCCAGGTCGTAGTGCAGGATGACGTCCCAGCGGCCGAACAGCTGCTCGGCCAGGAACTCGGCCAGCCCGCTCCAGCGGCTGCCGTCGGCGTTCATCCGCACCAGGTCGAACGTGTTGCCGTGCAGCACGAACATCGACGTCGTGCCCGAGAAGTACAGCTCGGCCAGCTTGGCCGCCCACGCTGGGAAGTGGCCGGGCAACGCGCTCACCCGCGACACGCCCTCGGTGCCGGCCAGGGTCTTCTCCGGCGTCTTCTCGGTCGACGCGGGCGCGGCGGTCGCGGCCTGGGCGATCGTCGGTGGCGTTGCGGTCGGCGTCGGCGCGCTGCCGATCGGCGCGGTCGCGGCGGGCGGCTGGGACGGTTCGACGGCCATCACTGCACCTCGAGTTCGTTGCCGAGGATCGACGGCGCCTCGGAGGCGTCGTGGGACAGCCCGGTGATGGACTGCAGGTCCTTGATCGTCTCCTCGGTCTGGCTCAGGCCCTCGGCCACGGCGTCGACCTGGGTCGACAGCTCGCCCGGGTCCTGGTGGCTGATCGCCATCTCGGTGAGCGCCTGGATCTTGGCCTCGAGCCGATCGAGCTCGGCCGAGATGTACTCGTCGTTCGAGCTGGCCTTCTGGAAGTTCTCCCGCCGCAGCTCGGCCGTCACCACCGCGTCGGTGATCGATTTGATGATCCGCTCGTCGCCCTTGGCCTGGGCCTTCTCCTGCTTGACCTTGAGCTCGGCCAGCTTGCTGTCGATCGCGGCGCCGTCGGCGGCCTTGAGGAACCGGCCCAGCGCCTGCTGCGACAGCAGCAGCCGGAGGAAGCCCCACAGCAGGCGGTCGAGGGCCGGGGTCCGCAGCTCGGCGGCCGCGCCGCTCGCGTCCTGGGTGTCGCCGCGCACGGCGTTGGCGATCCGCGCCATCTCCAGGCAGCGCGCCCGCAGGCGCAGGAACCGGCTCCGGCGATCGGGCTCGAGCGAGCCGAGGATCTCGGCGAGCTGCTGCTTCTTCTCCTGCGGCGCCGGCGCGCTGGAGGTGGCCAGGCCGCGCCCGCTGCGGGCCTTGGCGTCGATCGCGGCCTGGAACCGCGGCAGCGTGGTCAGCCCGCCCAGGTAGGCCACTTCGGCGGCCGCGACCAGCGGCATGGCGACGTCGATGTGCCCCGACATCGCCGCCGCCGCGACCGCGCCGCCGAACAAGAGCACGTTCCACTTGTACGCGAACGCCTCCGTGAGGTAGCGCCACCAGCCGGCCTTCTGCCGCTTGACGACCGCCATCAGTCGCCCCCCCGGTTCGACGACTCGAGCTGCTCGATCAGCTCCTTGATCTCGAACACCGTCTCCTGGAACTGCGGGTCGCGCAGCATCTCCTTCGACGGCCTCTCGGGCGGGGCGATCATGACCTGCTTGAGGATGGTCCCGGGCGACGACGAGAAGATCAGGACGTGGTCGCCGAGGTAGACCGCCTCCTCGACCGAGTGGGTGATGAAGAACACCGTCGGCGACGACTCGCGCCACAGCTCGATCAAGAGGTCCTGCATCCGGGCCCGGGTCGGCGGATCGAGCGCGCCGAACGGTTCGTCCATCAGGATGATCTTGGGCTCGAGGATCAGCGTGCGCGCGATCGCGACCCGCTGGCGCATGCCGCCCGACAGCTCGCTCGGATACTTGTCGGCGTCCTTCTTGATCGACAGCCCGACCTTGGTCATCCACAGCCGGGCCCGGTCGAGCCGCTCGCGCTTCTTCATCCCGCGGCACTCGAGGCCGAACGCGATGTTCTCGAGCACGCTGCGGTGATCGAACGAGGTGTAGTCTTGGAACACCATGCCGCGATCGGCGCCCGGGCCGCGCACGACCTGATCGCCGACCAGCACCGTGCCCGAGGTCTGGGGGAACTGCGGCATCAGCCCCGCGATCAGCCGGATCACCGTCGACTTGCCGCAGCCCGACGGCCCGAGGATCGGCACCATCTCGCCGCGGCCGGGGTGATCGTCGATCGTGAACGAGACGTCCTTGATCGCCGTGAACGCCTTGGGCCCGGTGCCGTAGGTCTTGGTGACCTTGTCGAACACCACCACCGGCAGCGGCGCGGCCGGGGCCAGCGGCGCCAGCACCGGTGAGCCGCCGGTGACCTTGGCGGCGGCGCGGTCGGCGGTCGGCTTGGCCGGGACCACCGGCGCGGCCCGCGGCGTGATCACCGGGCCGAGCTTCGGCGCCGGCGAGGTGGTGCGATCGGGGACGTCGTTGCCGCCGATCAGCGAACGCTCGAGCTCGCGCAGCGCGGCGTCGGCGGCCGCGGAATCGACCGGGGCCGCGGCGATCTCGGCCTCGGTGCGCGCCGACGGCGGCGCGGCCTGGGGCGTGGGCGCGGCCGGCGGCGACGGGTGCGGTGCCAGGCCCGGCTTCTTGGAATCGTCGGCGCTCACGGCGGGCTCACAGGTCCTTCCGGTACGGGAACGCGTGGCGCTGGAAGAAGCGGATCGTCCAGTCCAGGAGGTAGGCCAGCAGCGCGATCAGGATCAGCATGAGGTAGGGCAGGGCCGTGCTCGACCGCCGCTCACCGAGGCTGATCAGGTAGCCGAGACCCTCGGTGGTGTTGATGACCTCGGCCAGGATGATGTAGCCGAAGCCCAGGCCGAACA
>JAYVSF010000191.1:0-25170 GCA_043775605.1 Myxococcales bacterium | reverse complement strand
TCCGGGCTGGTGCAGAAGAACGTGCAGTTCGCCCGCCGGCCCTCGCGGCGCCCGGACCGACCGAGTCGCTGGAGCAGCGAGGCCACCGTGGCCGGGGCGTCGATCTGCAGGACCTGATCGAGGTCGCCGACGTCGATGCCGAGCTCCATGGTCGCCGTGCAGACGATCGCGACGTTCTGGCCGTACGCGAACTGCTGCTCGGCGTGCTCGCGCTCGGCGCGGCTGACCGAGCTGTGGTGGATGAACACCTCGACGCCGGTGCCGGCCAGGGCCTGCGCCACCTTCTCGGCGCGGGCCCGGCTCTCGACGAAGACCAGGCTCTTCTTGCCGAGGCCACGCTGGGCGATGCCGCGGGCCGCGACGTCGAGGTCGTCGCAGTAGTCGACGGTCAGGTCGCGCGCCGGCGCCCCCCTGGGCGGGTCCACCACGCGGAAGGGGCGAGCGCTCGAGCCCTGCATCCACTGGCCGATGACCTGCGGGTTGCCGACGGTGGCGGACAGCCCGATGCGCTGCACGTCGCGACCGACGAGCTGGACGATCCGCTCGAGCAACGCGGCGAGGTGCGCGCCGCGGTCGTCGCCCGCGAACGCGTGGACCTCGTCGATCACCACCGTCTGGAGTCCGGCCAGCAGCGCGCGGGCGTCGGTGCGCTCGCTGATCATCATCACCTCGAGGGACTCGGGCGTGGTCATCAGGATGTGGCTGGGGCTCGCGCGGAACGACTTCTTGTGTGAGTCCCCGACGTCGCCGTGCCACTTGAACGCCGACAACCCGACCATCCGCGCGTAGCTGCTGATCCGCTCCTCCTGGTTGTTGAGCAACGCGCGGATCGGACACACATACAGGGCCGCTACCGGCGGTGGCTCCTCGGTCAGGATCCGCGACAGCAACGGGAACATGCACGCCTCGGTCTTGCCGCCCGCGGTGGGCGCCAGGACGATCGTGTTGGCGCCATCGAGCACGGCCGCGATCGCCAGCTCCTGCACCGGTCGCAGGGACCGCCAGCCGAGATCGTGGATGATCGCGTGCTGGACGTGCGGGTGCAGCCGATCGATCTCTCCCATGGCGCGCTACCCGTCGAGCCGGCGCGCCGGCTTCGGCGGCTCGGGTGGAGATGCGCCCTCATCCTCCGCGTCCGGAGGCGCCGACATCGACTCGCCGCGCACCGCCGCCAGCTCCTCGGGATCGAGCCGGGCCAGGTCGAGCTGCAGCTTGTAGTGCACCACCGGATCGAAGTCCTGATGCTGATCGACCCGGTCGAGCACGTCGGTCAGCTCGCGCAGGAACATGCGCGGCGCCACCGCGACCTTGCCGCCGAAGCCGGTCGTCACCTGCTGCACCAGCGACCGCAGGAAGGCATCGGACACCGTCGCCTGCAGCCGCGTCGGCTGCGCGGTCGGATAGAGATCGCGCACGCGCTGCCCGACCTCGAACAGTCGATCCTCGTCGAACGGCAGCAGCCGCACCTGGGCCGCCCGGAGGTTGTCCCAGCGCGGATCGTCGTCGAACTTCACGTGGACCCGGCCGTACAGCGCCGCCTCCTGCTTCAACCCCTTGTAGCCCTCGAAGAAGTCCCGCGTGCCCGTGACCAGCACGTACAACCCGGGCAGCTCGCCGCCGCCGAGCATGTCCATCAGGTGGCGCAGTTCGATGAGCGACTTCATCCGGGTCTGCGCGTTCATGCGCTGGATGGTCTCGACCTCGTCGAGGACGACGACCAGCCCGGGGTAGCCCGATTGCCGCAGGAGCTGGAGGATGCCGACCAGGAAGGTCAGCGCCGCCTGGCCGTCGATCTTGCCGCGAACGCCCGCCGCCGACATCACCCGGCCGTCGGTGTGCGGCTGGCCGCCGAGCCAGGCCAGCAGCCCTTGCGCCGCTGCGAAGTCGCCCGCGTGCATGGCCCGGTGATACCCGCGGAGCACCTGGGCGAAGGCCGGATTGCGACGCGACAGGTCGGCCAGCTTGTCTTCCAGCCGCTCCTCGGTGGCGTCAGCGAACGCCGGGTCGTCCTCGGCCAGGCCCTTGATCCGCCGGACCTCCTCGCCGATCTGGTACAGCCAGCCGTCGACCACCGCAGGGAACGCGTTGGGCCCGTCCGACGCCGTCTCCAGCCGCTCGATGAGGCGGCGGTACACGGTCTCGAGCTGGTACAGCGGCGTGTCGTTGATCGAGATCTGGACCTCGGACGTGGCGAACCCACGGGCCCGCGCCGCCGCGCACAGGTAGCGGGCGGCGAAGGTCTTGCCCGCGCCATACTCGCCACGGATCCACTTGGCGCCACCTTGACCGGTGGCGATCAGGTCCAGCTCCTCGCCCACGACCTTCACCAGCGGCTCGAGGCCGGTGGCGTAGCGCTCGAGGCCGCGGCGCGGCACGACGCCCGCCCGCAGCGCGCTGACGATCTCGCGCGACTCGGGGACGATGGTCACGTCGAACCTCCCTGGAATCTGAAGAGGGTCTCACCGCTCGGCAGCGTCTCGCTGGTGAACAGCTCCACGCCGGCCGCATGGAGCTTGCGACGGAGCTGCACCACCAGCCCGTTGACGCGCGAGACCGGCTTGCTCATCCGGGTCGCGATCTCCGTGGTCTTGAGCGAGCCGTTCTCGGCGATCAGCACCAGGAAGGTCCGCTCGTCGGCGCCTAGCCGCGCGAGCAGCTCGGGCGGGATCGGCAGCGCGTCGGCCCGCGCGCCGACATCGAACAGCCCGAGCTGAGGTCGGGGCGACGGCAACGGCGTCGGGGTCGGCGGCTCGGGTGCGCGCCGAACCGGCTCGACCACCGGCAGCGCGCCCTCGCCGTACCACCACGACGGCTCGTCGGCCTGCAGGCCACCGGCGTCGATCCAGGCCATCGGCACCACCATCTCCTCGAGGCTGCAGCCGCCGTGGAACCCGACCTGCTGACCGCCGAGGTAGGCCCCGCTCTTCCACGCGAACGCGCGCCGGCCGGGTGGACCGCCGAGCCCACGGACATCGATCTCGAGGAACCCGGCGGGCACCGCCGCGCCGGTGGTCAGCGCCAGGTAGCGCGGCGTCCCGCCGTCCCCGACGCGCAGCGAGCTGTCGACGAACGGACTGTGGCCGTGGTCCGCGGTGATCAGCACCCGTCGTCCGGCCCGCAGCGCCGCCTCCAGGCTCGGACGGAACCCCATGATCGCGCCGGGCGAGATCCGCACCACCGCCCCGGTGTTGCTCGAGCCGATCTGGTCGTCGACCGCGTTGAACACCGCCGCCACCACCTGGATCGAGCGATCGCGCAGCGTCTCGAGCAGTCGCTGGCCGCCATCCGTGAGGTCGCCCTTGAGGAACAGCTCGCGGGTCCTGGTCCCGAGCGCGGCGTTCTGGTTGAAGCGCGCCTTGTCGGTGCGCGCCTCCTGCTGATCGCGAAACACCGTCTCGGCCACCAGCGGGTCCTGCGGCAGCTCACCGAGGAAGATCGCGCCGCGGGCGTGACTCGTCACCGTGGGTAGCGGCGACAGCGCGGGCACGCCGCGCACCCGGCCCTCGCCATCGGGGCGAATGCCCATCGGGTACCCCGAGGTCTGGGCCAGCTCGTAGAGCAGGTCGAGGAACACCGGGTAGCTGCAACCATCGAGCACCACCACGTACACGCCGGCCGCGTCGTCGTGCTGCCAGAGGGGCGCGATCAGGTTGCGCCACAGCCGGTGCAGGGGCACGACGTCGGCGTGCAGCGCCACCTCGTACTCGGTGGTCAGGGCCCGGGCAAAGCCCTCGTTGTCCTGGTCCCGACGGTCGCGGACCCGGTCGAGGAGCCGCTTGCTCTCGGCCAGGTAGCGGCCGCTGCCGGCCATCGCCCGGCGTAGCTGCATCGCGGCCAGGTCGGCGAACGCGCCGCTGCGCTGGTACCGCTGGACCCGGACGATCACGGTCTCTGGTCCGAAGCCGAGCGGTCCCTCCGCCGGTACGTCGAGGTAACGCGACAGCCGGCCCATCGCCTCCAGGACCGCGAGCTCGGCCTTGCCCATGGGCGCCGCGCGGTGGCTGCGCAGCCACTCGATCTCGCTCGCCGCGATCGCGCGTCCTTCCGCCGCGCGCTGGGCCAGCGCGAAGCAGCGATCGTGGAACGCCAGCGGCAGCACACGGCTGGTCCCCAGCAGCGTCGCGGTTAGCTTCTGCCGGCCGACCCGCTCCGCCTCCTGCAGCAACGGCCCCGCGCGGTCGCCGAGCAGCCCGAGCGCATCCTCGGCCAGCCGGCTCACGGTCCGCCGGACCAGGCGTCGGTCCATGGCGATCGGCGCCTCGGCCGCCGCGCTCCACAGCGGTCCCCACGCGACCGGTGGCAGCTCGTCGACGTCGACGGTCAGGAGCGCGCCGTGGATCACCAGCGCTCGCAGCCGCTCGCGCACCAGCTCGCCGGCCACCGCCCACGCCAGCAGCCGCCCCTCGTCGCCGTGGAGCGTCGGCAGGGCCTCGAGCACCAGCTTGATCACGTTGTCCGACCAGATCGGCGGGTCGGCCACCCACGCGGCGAGCAGCGCCGCCGGCGTCCGGGTCCGCAGGTCCTCGCCGACGCTGACGTCGACCAGCAGCTCGGTCAGGAGTCGACGATCGACCACCGTCGGCAGGGTCCGCCGGCTGAGGGCCAGACTCATGCGGGCGACGTGCTCCATCGCCAGGGCCTGCAGGTGCGGCGCGTCGGCCCCGACCACGCGCACGCCCAGGATCACCTCGAGGACGTCGTTGGGCGCCAGCGCATGCACGCGTCGGTTGCGCGCCCGCCGGAACAGGTCGGGCGGCAGACGGCCGGCGAGCGTCGAGGGGATCACCGCGATCACCGGAGCGCCCTTCGCCTGCCACAGCACGTGGCGCAGCCGGATCTCGCTGGCCAGGCGATGCACCGAGTAGGTCCCGTGCGGCGTCGGCATCTGCGGTGGCAGGTCCTCCAGGCCATCGCCATCGAGGACCAAGACGTAGCCGGCCTCCGCCGAGCCACCGGCGTGCTCGAGGAGCCGGCGCAGCAGGATCTGCGCGGAGCCGCTCACGCTCAGTCGTCCTCGCGCGTGATGGTCACCCGCACCCGACCACGGCCGACGCCTTCGAGCTCCCGCTTGATGGTCGCGACCAGCTCCGGGATCGCCGATCTCGACGCGAGGTTCACGACCTCGTTGTGGACGATCCTCGCGGGCGGCGGCGGAGCGGGCACCGTCACCACCGGCAGCGGCGGGGCCACGATGCCGCCGGCCTCCGCGCGATGGTCGACCGTCGCCGCGATCAACCGCCGGATCAGCTCCTGGGCCTGCTGGTTCCAGGTCTGAACCCACGGGCCGGTGATCGGCCGCTCGGCGCTGGCCGCTGTCAGGTACGACGCCAGCTCGTCGAGATGACTGGCGACCGAGGCGCCCACCGGCCCGTGGCCACGGCCCTTCTCCAGGTGAGCGCGCGACTGATCGTCGAGAGCGGCCAGGGCATCGCGCGCCGTCTCGGCGGTCTGCACCACCGCTCGCACCGGATCATCGACCCGCTCGGGCCACGCGGCCAGCAGCGCCGTCAGCACTCGGTAGCTGTCGGTGGTCGTCTCCATCGCCGGCGCCAGCCGCCGGGTCGCCTCCGCGAGCTCGGCCCGGCGTGGCCCCGCGTCGACCCCGAGGTGACCGAGCCGCTCGTACAGCCCCATCAGCGTGGTCCGCCGCTCGCCGCCCCGCGCGCGCAGCTCGCGCGTCAGCTTGTCCTGCTGCTGCAGCGAGCGTTGCGCCGGTGGCAGAGCCAGGCCGAACACCTGCGCGGCCAGCTCACGCAGCCGCGACCACTCCGGCGGGCTGACCAGCTTGCCGCGCTCGAGCCGGATCGGCGTCGCTGCCATGCCGATGCTCACCTCGACCGGCTCGCTGGTCACGGCGTTCAGCGCGCGGTGGTCGCGTTGACACAGGAAGCAGAGGAACAGATCGATCACGAGCGGGTGGAAGCCGTACTGCTCCCGCAGCCCATCGGCGACCTCGCTCCAGTTGACGGCGTCCTTGTCGGCCCGCTGCAGGACGTCCTTCATGAACGTCGAGGTCAGCTTGAGCGACGCCTTGGTCTGGCCGAGGTTGACCAGCTCGAGCGGCTGCCCGAGCTGCCTGAGCGCCCGTTCGGTCTCGTCGTCGTACGGCACCGACGTCGTCGCATCGCCGGCCAGCACCATCCAGTCGAGCAGCCGGGTCAGGTCGGGCTTCTTCGGCTCGGCCAGGAAGGTCGGATGCGCGGGATAGCGCCGGTCGAGCAGCAGCCCGGCGATGTGCTTGAGGTTGTCCTCGAGCGTCTCGTGCGGGCGCCGGGTGTCGACATCCGACACCAGCGGGAACCACTCGCCGTGCTCGATGTAGACCTTGCGCAGCAGCGCGTCGACCTGCTCGGCCAGGAGCCGCTCACGGCCATGGGCTTGATCGACCAGGCGGGCGCGGTCGACCGCCGCCAGGGTGCCGAGCAGCTCCTCCTGGCCCTCGGGCGTTCGCAGGAAGCGCGCCGCCGCCAGGTCGGTCAGGATGTGCAGCTCCGTCGGCGACATGTGGCGCGGCAACCAGCACACGCAGTAGCTGCTGCTCCGGCTCTTGCGGTAGGCCATCGCCTTCTGCCGATCCTCCTCGACCGAGTGCCCGGGCTCGTCCCACGGATAGTCGACCAGCACGGTGAAGCCGCCGACCGGCGCCTCGAACGCCTCGTACGGCAGCTCGCGGACGTTGGCCAGCCGCAGCACGCCCTTGCGCCGGGTGCCCTTCCAGCTCTTGAGCTCGTAGTCACCGACGTTGTCGTCGCGGTCCTCGAACCCCCGCTTGCCCTCGACCCCCAGCGCGGCCTTGAGCGCGCCGTAGAACACCTTGAACCGCTGGGCGACGTTGTCGACCTTGCTGCGGGCCCGGGCCAGCACCTCACCGAGGCTGACGCCGCCGAGGATGTAGCGCACCAGCGCGGTCTTGTCGGTGCTGGTCACCTCCAGATCGGTGACCGCGTTCGACAGCGTCACCAGGTCGGTCGCCGCCACCCGCAGGCGGCCGCGATAGGTCTCGCCCTCGACGTCGACCGAGTTGAGCTGGACCAGGCGCTCGATGGTCATCCCCTTGCCCTTGAGCCGCGGCGACACCTCGGCCAGGAGCACGGTCTTGACCAGCTGGTCGAGCGTCCGCCGCCGCCGGTCATCGAGCTCGGGGTCGGCGGCCTGCATCTGCTTCATCGCCGGCACCAGCCGCTCGTAGTACTGGCGATGGATGTCCTGCAGGACCTCGACCTTCTTCGACGCCTCGACCCCGCCGGGCGGGAAGATCGCGTCGAACGCCGAGCCGACCGGCAGGAACTGGCCGAGCGGCAGCGTCGGATAGTGGATGACCAGCAGCTCGTACAGCAGCCGCAACGCCGAGCGCTCGCGCTGCATGAGCGCGGTGACGTCGATCAGCGTCTCGATCAGCGCCGGGTGGAACGGATAGACGTCGCGCAGGTACGCGAGGTCGACGTCCGGGTTGCTGAGCAGCCCCGGCAGGATCTTCTCGTGGTCCTGGGCGAGCCGGCTGGTGGCGGCGGCGATCGCCTCCTTCGCCTTCGGCCGCAGCACCCGCTCCTTGACGATGTGGCGCAGCTCGATGTCCTGCAGCCGCGTGACCTCGAACCGCTGGGCGTGGTGGTCGAGCTGCTCGTGGAGCTTGCTCTCGTCGATCAGGTCAGGGAAGAACTCGCGGATGTCCTTCTGGCGGGCGACGAACACGAAGGTCGGCACCGCGCGCTGCCCGGTGGTGTGATCGACGATGACGTTGAGGTCGTTGATGGCCTCGACGAACTCCTGCCCGCTCTTCTCGCCCAGCCACAGCAGGAACTCGTCGACCATCAGGACCAGGCCGCCGAAGCCACAGGCCTTGGCGTGCTCGGCCATCCGGCGCAGGCCATCGCTCCAGCGCGGATCGATCCCGGCCGACGCCGGGTCGCGCTGCTTGTAGGCCAGGTAGGCCCGGGCCAGCGCCTCGCGCTGCTTGACCGAGCGCGACCCGGCCATGGCCTCGAAGTCGTCCCGGCCGGCGATCACCCCGGCGGTCGCCAGGTTCTTCCAGAAGACGTCGCCGTACAGCCCGGCCTCGCGCCGGGCCTCGTCGAGGACGCCGTCGACGTGGAGGAACTCGAACGGCGCCTTGCCGCGCCGGCGCAGCGCCTCGTTGAAGCCGTCGTAGATCGCACGGTCGAGCCCGGTGCCGCGGCCCTTGACCGACAGCATGTGGATGCGGACCACGAGCAGGTGCGTGCTCGCGACCCAGGCCTGGTGCCGCGTCCGCAGCTCGCGGAACACCGGGTGGTCCTTGGCCCACGCCTCGGCCGTGTCCTCGAGCAGCAGCGCCAGCATGGTCAGGTAGTGCGACTTGCCGCTGCCGAAGCTGCCGTGGATGAAGCGGCCGTACTCCTCGCCGCGATCGCGCACCTGCTTCATCTTGTCGAGCACGGCCGGCAGATCCTCGGCCACCGCCGGCGTCACCACGTAGTCGTCCACCAGCCGGGTCAGCTCGGGCGAGCCCGCCGTCAGCTCGCGCAGCTTGATGACGAAGCCCATCGCCCGGATGTCCTCGGGGCGCGGCAGGTCGTAGGCGTCGGCGATGGTCAAGGTCATGGGGTTCCTCATCGTGCTCGGCCACGGGGCCGCGGCGGTGCCGGCTCGGCAATCGCGCGCAGCGCGCGCTCGGCGCCTTCGCGCTCACGGGCCAGCTCGGCCTTCAGCTCGGCCTCGGTCGGCAGGTAGAGCTGGTAGCGCCCGGCCAGGATCTGCTGGTTGTCCTCGGGCAGCGTGATCTTCGCCATCGCGTCGTTTTTGTCCGAACACAGGACGATCCCGATAGTCCTGGCCTCGTGATCGGCGCGCTGGAAGCGGTCGAAGAAGTTGACGTACATCTGCATCTGCCCGAGATCCTGATGCGTGAGCTTACCGAGCTTGAGGTCGACCAGGACGAAGCACCGGAGCAGACGGTTGTAGAGAACGAGATCGACGAAGAAGTGATCGCCGTCGAGGGTCAGTCGCTTCTGTCGAGCGACGAAGCAGAAGCCCTTGCCCAGCTCGAGCAAGAAGGCCTCGACGCGATCGATGATCGCCTGTTCGAGCTCACGCTCCCGCCACTCCGACCGCTCGTCGAGCCCGAGGAACTCGAGTACGAAGGGCTCCTTGATCACGTCGGCCGGGGTCTCTACCTCGTGGCCCCGGCGGGCGAGCGCACGGATCTTCTTCTTGTTGCGGCTCCGGGCGAGCCTCTCAAACAGCAGGGACGCGATCTGCCGCTCGAGCTCGCGACCGACCCAGCCCTCGCGCGCCGCCTCGATCTCGTAGAATGCCCGGGCGGTCGGGTTCGCGACCCCCAGCAGCGTCAGGTAGTGGCTCCAGCCGAGGTTCGACGGGAAGGCGATGGCGACGGGCGCTGCAGATTTGGTCAGCGGTGCTGACCAAATCTGGTCCGGCTGCGATCTGGTCAGCGGTGCTGACCATCGTCGGGGTTCGTCGAGCTCCGGCGGCACGGCCGAGCCGCGCGGGTAGAGCAGGTAGAACTGCCGGATCCGGCGCAACGTCCTCGCGCTGAACCCCTTGCCGAGCCGGCGCGTGAGCTGGGCCCCGAGCCGCTCGAGCAGGTCGTCACCGTAGCCGGCACGCTTCGCACCAGCCTGCTCGACCTCGACGACGTCGCGCCCGATCATCCAGTAGGCGTGGACCATCGCCGAGTTGACCGAGCGAGCGGCCTGGCCACGGGCCGCGTCCACGATCGCGAGGACGCGGGCCAAGAGCGCGGCCTCTCGGCGCGCAAGCGACGTCGGCGGCCGCGCGAGCGCCGGCGATCGCACCGGCGTGGGCGCTGGCGACCTGCCGAGCTTCGGGCGCGGCGGCGTGCGCGTGGACCGAGTCACCACGAGGCGGCCTCCGCCGGCATCGTGGCTCGGCAATTTGGCCAGCAGTGCTGACCAAATTGGCCCGGGGTGTTGCGCCGTGGCGCTGTCACGCCGACACGGCTCCGCGAGCGAACCGGTCTGCCGGTGAGGGGGCGACGCTGAGGTTGCGTAGCTCAACCCCCGCTGAAGATTCCGTCAGCGCCGCTGACAGAATCGGGCGACCACTATCAGCGGGTATGGCCGCACCAGCGCCAGCTCGCCGCGGCCGGGTACGCTCGCATCGATCCGGGCAGCGCTGCTGTCTCGATTGCACTGGACGGCCGCCGGCGGTCATGCGCCGTCCTCGTCGAACCCGTGGCCCAGGGCGTAGACATCGAGGCCGGGCGCCCCGCGCATGGCGCGAAGGATCTCGTGACCGGGTGCTCCGAGTAGTTCGGGGAGGTCGGCGTCGTCTTCGAAGTCGGCCAGGCGATTCGCGCTGGCCGTGGTCGCACCGATGGCCGCACGCAGCTGGGTCGCCAGCGAGGGGATGCCGCAGACCTCACCGGCCAGGGCCTGGAAGTTGTCTTTGCTCAGCCCCTTGAGCGCGGCGTCCGTCCGGACGCGCAACGCGGCGACCGGCGACAGCATCATCTCTGCCCGAACGTCGGCGGAGGTTGTCCGGGCAACATGCCTGAACGCGCCCGCGTCCCCCAGGATGAATGCGGCCTGCAGCTCGCCGATGGCGCTGGCGACATAGCGCCCTTGCAGCTCGAGCGCCGTGGCGACGTTCATGGCCGGGTTCAGCCATGGCACCGTCCGGCGCCACAGGGCCAGGCTCGCCATCCGGCAATCCTGGAACCGATCGCGCGCACGCCTGGCCGATTCGAGACGCTCGGGCTCTCCCGTGGCCGCCAGGCTGCGCTCCAAGCTGTCGCGTCCTGCGAGCAGCGTCGCCATCGCGACGTCATCGAGCTTGCCGGCGAGGTCAGCGAGATCACCGCGCAGCGTGACCAACATCTCGTCGAGCTTGCCTTCGATGCGCTGCAAGCGGGCCAGCACGGCGGCGAATCCGGCGACCGAGATGGCCAGGTTGGCGACGCTCGCCGCCGCGCCAATGGCGGAGACGACTTGCAGCGCCTCTAGAGCCGGTGCCACAGTCTGGAGCGCCGGGGCCAGCTTGATCAGCTCCTGGAGTCCCGTTGGTGCCAGCGGAGCGCGCACAAGCTCCATCGTCAGGTCGTGGCTTGGCACCAACGCCGCCACGAACTTGCTCGGGTCGTGGGCCCAGACCAATCGGTTGGCTCTCTCGTTCAGGACGAGCCGCCCCGCTCTGACGAGCGGCTGCCACTTGGGGCTGGCGGTGAACACCCACCTATCGGTTACCATTGGCTACCTCCAGTGATTTCTCGGCGGTCTCGCGCAAGCGCACATGGATCAACACCAGCACCGCGGGCACGACCTTGCTCATGTTGCCGCTCAGCAAGAAGCGATTCACGACATAGCCACTTAGAGCGATCGCTCCCCCGACCACGGCCAGACCGGTCACGACCGCGGCGGTGACCGCGCCACCCTTCCAGGACTTCTCGACAGAGTACTGGCCCCTGATGGCCGCTTCGGCCTCCGTCCGTGCGGTCGCGGAAGCCTCGGGGCTCGCGACTTTCTTGTTCGCGGCAAACGCCAAGGCGAGGAGCACGTAGTCCTCGAACCAAGCACTTGTGGGCGGTCCCTCGATCTTCGGTACCGGCCAGCCAGCGTGCTCCGCGGCCTCCGCGATCACATCGATGAGAATCTGGTCGTAGGCGAGTTCGTGGTCGCCGCGCCAGATATTGCGCAGCGAGTGTCCCGCGGTCCTGCGGAGCTCCCGGCTCAGGAGCGCGATGTCTGCGGCGGGCTCGCCGATGAGCTTCTCGTCGAGAACGGTCGCGATCGCGGCGAGCTCGGCGTCGGTCGCGGCCTTCAGCCGCTGGAAGATGAGATCGTTGGCGGGCATCAGTCTTCCTCCTCGTCGGGGTCGGCGACAACGGGCGCGGTACGGCGAAAAGTCGCGCGATCGGGACCTCCGAGCACGAAGCGAGCGCGTTCGAGGCGCAGCATCTCGTAGGGGGTCATGCACTTGATGCCGAGCGCGATGCACGCCGTCGGGATCTTGATCTTCTTCGCCTGGGGCGCAGCCTTCTCGTGGGTCACGACGACGTGCTGATGGGCCAGCGCGTGGGCGACGAGGTAGTAGTCGGCGACCTGGAGGAACAGGTTCACGGCGGCGGCGTCGTAGCGCTGGCTGGTCGCCCAGCGGCTGACGGCCGCGAGCGCGGGAAGCACGACGGCGTCGGGTCTGAGGAAGAAGGCGTCGCCACGGTCGCCGGCCCAGTCGGCGAGCTCGTCGGTGCCAGCCTCGATCTCGTCGCCGACCTTTTCGATGCTGTAGACGCGACCAGCAGCGTTGTGCTGGATGAGCCATTCCCAGAACGCCGGGCAGAAGTCGAAGCCGTAGTGCAGGTTCTTGGCCTGCATGAAGACGTCCGAGTCGAGGAGGTAGGCCATCAGGCGACCCCCAGGCTCGCGCCGAGCTTGACGAAGGTCTCGTGCTTGGCGAACCCGAGCAGGCGGAACGCGTTGCGATACAGGGTCTCGCCTTCGAGGGTGCTGATCACCAGGGCGCGGGCGAAGCGCTTGCTGACCCGCGCCGCCTGGGTGAGGTAGAAGTTGCCGCCACCGCCACGACGTTCGAGGGCGAGGAGGCGGGCGAGCTCGCGGTCGTACTCGCGCCTGAGCTGTTCGCGGGTGAGGCCGCCGGCATCGTGCATGCGCCGGAGGATGACGAGCGTGCTGACCTTGAACTGGCGGGCGAGCCGGGGCATCTCGGAGTGGACTGGCGCGTCGTGGTGGTAGGCACCCTGGAAGACCGTCAGGGGGACGAGAAACTCGGCCGCCACGCGATTGCACCATCGCTCGACGTCGTGGGTCGATATGCGAGCGGCCTCGGGGCTGGACAGCGCCGACTGACCGAGCCAGACGTGAGCCAGCTCGTGGGCGAGGGTGAACATCTGGGCCGACTTGCTGTCGGCGCCGTTGATGAAGATGACCGGGGCGAGGTCGTCAGCGAGGGCGAAGCCGCGGAACTCGTCGGGGTCGAGTGGACGCTGGTTGTTGTTGAGCACGACGCCGCTGCACATCACCATCACGCCGGCGGCGTCGACCTGGCCGATGAGCCCTCGGAGCGCGTCCTCCCAGGTCGCGGCCCGCTGCTGATCGGCGAGGCCGAGGTCGAGGGCGTCGCGCATCCGCGTGGCGGTCGCGACCACGTCGTCGCCGACGCGCGCCGAGCCGACGAACCCGAGCGGCGACTGTCCGTGGGTTCGCGCGAAGTCGCGATACCACTCCTGCCGTTGCTCGCAGACGTAGATCATCTCGAGGAGGTCGGGGCTCGGCCGCTGGATCGACCGCCCGGCGATGGTGCGGAAGTCGGGGATGGGCACCTGCTCTACGGGCGGCTGGTCGAGGAACAAGTAGCCGAGCGGGGTGTGGGTCGCCGACGCAAACTGCTCGAGCTGCTTGAGGGTGGGCGACGCGTCGGCTGTCATCCACGCCTCGAGCTTGGGAAACCGCGCCGCGTACGCGACGACGTCCTTGCCGGCGCGCTCGCACGCCCAGCGCAGCAGCTCAGGTCGGACGGTGACTCGCTGGATCATGGCGTCGAGGTCCCGGGCTCGAGCATCGCTCAGTCCTCGTCCTCGTCGTCGGGATCCTTGGCGATCGCGGCCTTCTTGCCGCGGGGGCGGCCGCCGGGGGGTGGGAACTTGGCCTTCCAGGCGTCGAGGAGGACCTTGGCCGGGCCGTCGGGGCCGACCAGGGCGGCGAGCTCGGCCTTGAGGCGGGCGGCGGTGGCGGCGTCGTCGCGGGCGAGGTCGGGCAGGAGGCGCCAGGCGGAGTCGAGGAGCGCGATGCGGTCGGCGAGCGCGATGCCCTGGTCCTCGCACTGCTCGTCGAGGGCGAGCAGCGCCTTGATCCGCTCGAGCGGCGTCCAGCCGGCCCAGCCGTAGAGGATCTCGCCGGCGGCGCGGCCGGGGACCTCGGTGAAGGCGATGAAGCGCTCCTTGGGCACGTCGAGCTTGCCGCGCAGTCGGAAATAGTCGGGCTTGAGGAAGTCGCCATTGCCGTACTTGGGCGGGACCTCGGGCTTCGCGGGCAGGCCGGCGTCCTCCTTGCGCTGCTCGTCCCAGGTGCGCTCCCACGCGGCCCGCTTGTCGAGGCCGGTGGGCTTGTAGACGTGGAACGGATGCTCGGGCACCGCGTCGGCGATGACCGCTTCTGCGACGAGCTCGGACAGCCGGTAGTCCTTGCGGCCGGCGAGCAGCTCGGCGACCGCGTGGACCCGCGCATCGCCCTCGAGCGCGGTGGTGAGCTGGGCGATCGTGGCGGGCCGCGCGCCCGGCGCCGATAGCTCGCGCTCGATGCGATCGGCCAGCCACACCGCCAGCGCCTTCTGCTCCTCGGCCTCGTGATCGGGCCGGTACCAGCGCCGCTTGTAGGTGGGCTGCTCGATGAGGGCGAGCTCGGGCACCTCGGCGATGCGCGCCCGGCGAGCGGCGATCAGCTCGCGCAGCGCCTTGGGTGCCGAGGCCGGCAGCTCGGTCAGCGGCTCCCAGCGATGGCGGCTGAACCACGCGGTCGGGAGCTCGGTAGTCTCATCACCGCGCTCGATCGCCGCGCGGGTCTCGCCGTCGCGGACCGCGAGGTTCAGCTCCATCGGGCGCCAGGTCGGTGGCATTCCCTCGACCTTGTCGGGCGACCGCCCCTTCGCTTTGGCGTCGAGGCCGTAGAGCCGGTAACACTCCCAGTCGAGCTCCTCCTGCAACGCGACCATCCGCAGCAGGTCAGCGAGGTCGGCCTCGCGCCGCGCATCGAGCCGCGCCCGCAGCTCCGCCGTGGACTTCCATCCGGCCTGCGCCAGCACCGACTCGATCGAGCGCTCGGCCCGCCCACGCGCGATACGATCGAGCTCGCGCGCCCACGGGATGACCGCCTCGTGCGCGTTCGGGATCGGGAACAGCTTTAGCTTCGTCGCATCGAACTCGTAGAACTGCTCCCACGATTCGGCCGTCGTGCCCCCGCCCTCGCCCCGGATGCCCTTGCAGTGGAACACCTGCTTCATCCAGAAGCACGCCGCCGCCGAGTTCAGCAGCCCCAGCAACGCCAGATGCTCCTCCTCCGTCGCCCCCTCCGGCATGTTGATCGCCGGCGCGGTACGATTGAACACCACGCCGCCTCGATCGAGAACGAAGTGGTTGTGGGTTGCTACGAATGCGAAGGGGATTTTGAACCTCGCAAAGTGCCGCTGCGGATAGAACATCGAATATTCGTAGAACGCGCCACCGGCATCTCGCTTGGTCTTGAACCCCTTGCCTTGGCGCTCCCACAGGTGGCTCTGGTGCTGCCAGAGAAGCGACCAGTACCGACCCAGCTTCTCCTTCGAGACAGTGCCGGCTTTATCGTAAGGAAACACTGCGACGCAATCGAGCACACATGCCCAGTCGCGCAGAATCTGCCCATAGCCGTATCCACACAGCGCCGAGGCTGAGATGCCCCATCTGCGGGGCACGTCGAAGGGCAACACGAAGACGTCGTCGGCTCGCGTGATCGCGCTGGGACCAACCTCTCGCGCAAGTTCGCCGAGACCAACCGTCGCCGTCCGCTCGAAACGTGCCCGCAAACTGGCGGCTCCTCCACCTCCAAGGCTCCAGGGAAACGTCGCCAAGGTCTCGCGCGAGACGTCAGAGACTGAGACGAACTCGGTTTCGAACCCCACAGACCCGAAGCCATCCACGATCCCACTCCAGACTTTGCCCATAGCGGGCTGGTCCGGAATGCCAGGTTCGCCGCGCTTGCCCATCACAGCACGCACGGCGTCACCGTCAGGTACGCGGTTGCGAGCGAACAGGATCACCGTCGGTGTACCGTGGTGCGGAATAAACGCTTGGGAGCTATCGACCACGAGGTGAAGATCGACGGCGGCGAGCACAGTCTCGATCAGTGGCTTGCCGAACTCGCGCTTCATGAAGTTGTTGCCAACGATGAGCCCGACCCAGCCGTCAGCCTCCGCGAGTTGGAGACAACGTTCGATGAATGGAGCGGCCAGCGAGTACTCGCGATAGGCCGAGATATACCGCTGCTTCTTCCCGACCTTCTCGCGGTGGTACTCCTTGCGCGCCGGATCCTTCTCCGTGATGTACGGCGGGTTCCCGACGACGACCTGGAACTTCTTCTTCAAGATCGGCCGCAGCACGGCGCGCACGAACGGCCGCGTGAGTACAGCCCGCGGCGGCGGCTCCTTCCCTGCCCCACCGTCGCCCAGCAGCTCGAGTTGCACCGGCTGGCGCACCTCGTCGCGCTCGACCTGCTCGAGGCCGTCGGCCCAGTAGACGTGCGGGTGGAAGCGCGCGGCCTCCGCGAGTGACGCCACGCCGGCCAGCTCGGCGGCGGTCATCACCATGCGGGCGCGGGCCAGCGCGCAGGCGTAGTCATTCAGGTCGATGCCGACCACCCGATCGAGCGCGTGCTCGACCACGGTGCGCCGGTCCCAGTCGGCGTGCTGCGACGCGGTCGCGTCGACGATCCGGCGCAGGCCGTCGAGCAGGAAGTGGCCCGAGCCGCACGCTGGATCGAGCAGGCGTACCGCGTCGGCGCCCAGCTCGGCGAGCGCCGGCGTCAGCGTCTGGCCCAGCATGAAGTCGCGCACGAAGTCCGGCGTCTGGCAGAGCGCGTACCGCTCCTTCACCACCGGGTCGAGCTCCTGGTACAGGTCACCCATCAGCTCGCCCGCGAACGCCTCGCCCGCGAAGCTCCACTGGAAGCCGGTGTCGGCGTCACGGGCCCGCCAGAACTCGAGCAGCGCCTTCGACCGCGCGTCGGCCGGCACCGCGACCTCGGCCGGCTGCGGCGCAAACAGCTCGGGCAGCCCGCCATGCGACGACGCCAGATCGCGGAACACCCAGCGCAGGAACGCGGTGTCGCCCAGGTTCGGCGCCAGCTTCTCGAACAACTGCTGGGCCTCGCGATCGAGCAGCCGCCCCGGCCGCAACAGCCCGCGATCCTCCAGCACCCGCACGTACACCGTCTTCAGCACCCACAGCACCGCCGCCCGCCGCGACAGCAGATCGGTCCAGACATCGAAGTCGTCGCCGACCTGCTCGTCGCCGTGCAGCTTGCGCGCCCGCTCGCGCACCGGCCCCGGCGCCAGCATCTGCGCCCGCAGATCCGCCGCGATCGCGCCCACGTGGCCCGACAGCGCCTTCGTCAATCTCGTCCGGTCAGCAGGCTTCATCCTGGGCTCTCGTTCATAGCTCTTCGTGACTTGCGCAACCTACAAGGCGAGGAAGATCGGAGTGTTAGAACCAGTTTCGTTCATAGCTTTCATAGGAGCCGACTATTATTCCCCAAAATTGTCGCCCGGCAGCCGCCATCGTTTTGTAATTGTTGTCTTTTTCGCTTCCGCAAACGAACTTTGATTTTCATTCATCGAGGCGGTGGCCACTTGGGTCCTTTACGGTACCGGGTCCAACGCTTCTCGCCCTCGCGGACCACGACCCCCGCGCTTGCCCAGGCGGTGAGCGCGGCCGTCGCAGCGAGCCGATCACTTCCGAAGGCCTCGCGGTAGTCGGCGTTGGTGATGAAACCGGCGTCGCGGAGGCGGGCGTCGAGGCGCGAGACCGGGCCGCTCTCCGCGGAGCCAGGCACCGCGCTCCGCACGACGCGGTAGCGCGTGCCAGCACCGGTGCCGATCGTCTCCAGGTACCCGCGGCCCACCAGATCCGCCAGCTCGCGGTACGCGCTGTCGCGATCCAGTGCGTTGAGCGTGCCGTAGTCGCTGTTGGCGAAGTCGCGGCCGACCAGCGCCGCCAGTGCACGCTTCTGCGAGACCTCGATCGGTAGGTCACGGACCTGCCCCGACCACGCCGGATCGTCGCCGCGGAAGATCGGCTCGTTGCGCAGCGTGAGCCGGAACTGCCCGGCGATCAGGTCGAGCTCCGGCAGCCGCAGGAACGACGTCTGCATCTCGTCGAACATGCGGGGAATGCCCTCGCCCTGGTCGCGCATGACGCCGAGATCCGCGAGCGCGCGCGCGATCCGCGGGTTGCGGCTGGCGTGCGCGGAGTGGCCCTCGCGCAGCTCCGCGAGCGCGACCTCGGGCGACAAGGTTCCGGGGCTCAGGACCTCGAGCCGATCGCTGTACAGCCACACCTCGACGGTGCGGCCGTGGACCGCGTAGTCGCGGTGCGCGACCGCGTTCACCAGGGACTCTTGCCACGCGAAGGTCGGGTACTCGGGCATCTCCTTGAAGAACAGATCGTGCAGCCGTGCCGAGCGATGGATGAGCGTGCCGAGCAAGGTCCGGGCGCGATCGAGCACCGACGGCAGGTTGCCCTCGATGCGCGGGAACTCCTGGACGTTGTGGTGGGCGCCGGTCAGGCGCTCGGTGCCGGCGACCCGGAAGACCCGGATGCCCGCATTGGGGTGCTCGATGACGTGATCCTCGCGCGCGAACAGCAGCTCGGCGGCCTGGCGGACCACGACGTCGGTGCCGCGGCGATCCGCGAGCCGGCGGCGCACGAGGTAGTCGACCGGGCTCGATCCCGACAGTCCAGCACCCTCGATGGCGCGCGCGATGAGGGCATCATCGAGCTGGGCGAGCGTCGCGGTCGAGACCCGGGCCTCGGCGCTCTCGATGAGCCCGCGTTCCTTGATGGCGTTGATCGAGGACTCCGACCACTGGCGGGTGGTGTCGCCGATCCGGTACGGATAGCCATCGCCCTCGACCCGGACCGCGACCGCGGCCATCTCGGCCTCGAACACCAGCAGCTCGATGCCGTCGAGCACCACGCGGCGCCCGGCCGGTTGCGGCGGCACGAGGCGGACCGTGGGGACCGCCAGCATGATCTCGATCTTGTCGGCTGGGTAGCGATGGCCGGTGATCGCCCCGTCGTCCTCGACGCCGCAGACCAGCACGCCGCCGTCGGTGTTGGCGAAACCGGCGACGTACGCGGCGATCTCGTCGCGCACCGCCCGCGGGTCGCGCGCGGTCTTCTGGCCGGGCTGCCCATGCAGCAACGACTTGCGGTCGTGGTACTGGCCTTCCTCGGCGGCGATCAGCTCGCGCAGCTTGGCGTCGCTGATCATGACCGCGACTCCACGGGTTCGTAGACCTCGAAGTCTTCGGGCCGGAAGTCGTCGAGCGGGGTGTCGAGCAGCACGGTCGTGCGCGCGTTCCACGCGTTCACCAGCACCTCGAAGAACCTCTCGGAGCCGGTCCTGCTCGTCTTACGCTGCCACACGAAGCAGACGACGTAATTCTTGGCGGGGTCACGCCCGATGGTTCCCGACGTGGCATGCCGCCAGAAGTGCTCCGGCAGCGACGGGTGCAGCCTATGGAAAGCCTCCCGCCCGAATGCGATGGCGGTGAGACCATCCATCGGGGGCTCGGCCACCTTCGCGCCCAGCCGGCGCTTGCTGTTCGCCATGGCGCTCATTCGTAGAGCTCGAAGTCGTCGGGCCGGAAGTCGTCGAGAGGCGTGTCGTGCAACACGGTCGTCTGCGCGTTCCACGCGTTCACCCGGACCTCGAAGAACCGCTCAGGGCCGGTCGTGCTCGTCTTGCGCTGCCAGACGAGGCGGACGCGGTAGTGGTCGTCCGGATCTCGCCCGACGCCCCCCCACGAGACATGACGCCAGAAATGCTCGGGTACTGACGGGTGAAGCCGCTCGAACGCCCGCTGACCGAACGCGATGGCGGTCAGATGATCCATGGGCGGCTTCGGCCCGGTGTGCTTACTCTTCGCCATAGAGCCTCGCGAACATTGCGCGGCGGTACTCCGCTTCGGCTGCCGGATCTCGGAAGAACACCGCTGGACCCTCGTCCCCCCAGATGGCGCTCCTCGACTGGCCGTCGGGAATATTGGGACGATCGGCGGGGCCAGGATCGTTCATATACCCGGGCGGGTGGTTGTGCCCCGACCACTTGCCGTACTTGCCCGCCTTGAGCGCGTCGGCGAATGCCTGGTCGGGCACCTGCACCTTGTTGCCGACCCCGCGGATGACGAGACGACGCGCGCCCAGCGTGTACATCGAGTACTCATCGCCGGTGACGCGGCCGATCGCGCGCAGATCGTTCATCGAGACCTCGCGCTTGTGGAACTTCGACATGTCGCCTTGGTTCGGCAGCTTGGCCGCGATCTCGCGCTGGCGCGCGGTGAGCGTCGAGACCGGGTGCACGTCGAAGGTGCCACGAACCTCGTCGCCCACGCTCGCGGTGATCGCCCCCGTGGACTCGACGGTGACGTCCTCGCCGTGCGCAGCGTCGGCGCCGGCCGGCGATGCACGCGGACGCGCCACCGCGCCGACAGCGCCCCTCGATGGCGCCGCGGGTGAGGCCGCGTCGGCGGTCGCGGCGGGCTCATGCGCTGCTGCTGCTGCTGCTGGCTCAGCCGTGCCGGCGGTGGCTGGTCGCGGGGCGGCCGAGGACGGCGTCGCGCGAACCTGTTCCCGCTCGCGGGACGCCGTGACGAAGTGCTCGAGGCGCTCGAGGGTGCGGTCGGCGGCCTGGTCCACCGCCGGCTCGGCGGCACGGCCGCCACTCGCTCGCGGCCCCGAGCTGGCCGGATCGCCGGCCTCGACGTGCCCGGACGGGCGGCCGGCCGTGGGCTCCGACGGTTCGGGCTCGCCACCCCCGCGACCCGTACGCGCCGGATACACCGTCATGAAGACGTTGGTCGCGAGCTGGAACCAGCCCTCCGGCGTCTGCAGGCGCTGGTAGAACCCGTGCGGGTCTTCGCCTGCATCGACGCCGACGCTGATCGCGACCTCGCCCCAGGCCTCGGCCTCCTCGGGGTGCGTGTTGATCCAGGTCGCGATGCCCAGGAACAGCGCCCGGGCACCGGCGCCGAGGAGCGAGATCTCGCTGACGATGACGGGCGACGCCTCGAGCAAGAGGCCGCCGGTCGCCATCGTCCCCACCACCACCAGCGGCACGGCGTAGAGCTCGGCAGTGACCATCGTGGCGCGGTCGAAGGCGCGCAGGTGGCTGACGTCGTCGCTCTCGCCGGTGAGCACGCGCAGATCCACCGCCGCCTGCTCGAACGCACGCAGATAGTCCGCACCGGCGAGCGCAAGCCGCGCCTGCGTGCGCTGCTCGACGGCGAACACGGCGTCGCGGCACATCGCGAGCTCGACCTCCAGCGCCTGCTGGCCGAGGTGATGGCGCCGCACCAGCTCCAGCACGCGCTGCGGGTGCGTGAGCACGCGCATGCGATCACCGACCGCCTCGGCGAGCACCGCCGCCTCCGGCCACAGCTCCTGGCGACCATACTCGAGCGCTTGCGCGAACGCCGTGTGCAGCTCGGCGTAGGTCTCGAGCGACGGTGCCGACCCACGGTGGGCGTGCTGGCGCGCCTCGGCCGCGCGGTCGTCCTCCTGCGCTTGGGCGAGGTCGGCGGTCGCCGACGGATCGTGCGCGGCGAGCCCATCTGGCAACGAGGCCTTGCCGCGGCCGCTCACCCGGATGCCGACATCGGGACCCTCGCCGGTCTCGGCGATGAGCGTGTCGACGTACTTGACCGCCGCGCTGGGCGTGAATGTGAGGTGGACCGCGGTCGACGCCCCTCCGTCGAGCATCGTGCTGTCGATACCCGTCGACACGATCTCCGCCGGCTGGCGCTGGGGGATAACGTCGAAGATCTCGACCGGTTGCGTGCCTGGGTTCTCGAGACGGAAGGACCTGGTCGAAGACGCGCCGGCGCGAGCCTCGGGCATGATCAGCCGGTCTGGATTCGCACGTAGCCGGTTCCCGGAGCTGGTGCTGTCTTCGGGCGCGACCGGCGCGCCACCACCATCGTCGACGTCACGACGGGCCCGCGCCGGCGGTAGGCGTTGGGTCCGCGTCGTCTTGCCGGGCGCACCACGCCCACCCGACGACCGGGCCGGCGCTCCGGCGTCCGCACCCGCCCGGTCGCCGCGCGAGCGGTCGCGATCGCTCATCCGCGCCGCTCCACGTCATCGCACACCATCCGCCGGCTCACGACCGCGACTCCACAGGCATGGGCACCAACAGCGGGAAGGTCACGCCGTCGAGGTGGAACAGGGTCTGGTCCTCGTTGAAGCGCGGCTGGCGGTTGTGGATCACGCCCGGCACCACCAGCACCCAGAAGCCTTGCGAGCCGGACAGCGCCTCGTCGTAGAGCCAGCGCGGGATGTCGAGGGCACCACACAGGCCGAGCAGCGCGGTGTCACCGAGGACGACGGCGTGACCGGGCCGGCCGTGCTGCTCGAGCAGGTCGCGCATCAGGTCCTGGGCGTGCTCGGTGAGGATGATCCGCTGGGCGGCGTGCTGCTCGGCGCGCTCGAGCGCGGCGATGTCGGCGCCGTGGGCGCGGAAGAACGCGTCCTCGAACGACAGATATGTGGCACCGAGCGCGGCGGCGACCGAGCGACCGATGTCGACCGACAGCTCGGGCGGGGTGATCAGCATGCGGAAGCCGCGGCTGGCGGCGGCCTCACGCAGGAGGTCGCGCAGCGCCAGCTCGGGCGGACGCTCGGCGCCTGGCAGCGGTGGCAGGGCGTCGCCCGTCAGCGGGACCGGCGCGACCACGCCGCGGGCCCGGGTGCTGCTGACGATTCGGCCGTCCTGGAGCTGGTACTCGAGCCGGTGCAGGACCGCGAGCAGGTGATCGGGCTCGGGGAAGGGACAGCGCTCGCCGAAGACCTGGCGGACCCGGGCCTCGAGGTCGGTGAGCAGGAGCCCGTCGCGCTCGCGCTCGAGCACGAACCCGATCGACTCCGGTGGATCGAGCGGGTGGAGAAAGATCTGGCCGGCGTCGGTGAAGTCGACGTCGTGGCACAGCCGGGTCGCGAGCTGGAGCGGATCGCCGCCGAACTCGGGCAGGGTCGCGGCCAGGGTCCGGCGGGCCGGGTCGCTCTCGACCGGCGGCCAGGTCCGGGTCAGGCGCAGCACCTCTGTGACGAACGCGCGCACCGCATTCTTGTCGAACGACGGCCGGGCCAGGACCACGCCGTCGACGCCGTCGGCGGTGAACGCCTGCAGGCGGGTGTTCTGGGTCTTGATCAGGAGGCGCACGATGCCGCGACCGGTGACCTGGCCGGGCACCCACTGATCCTCGAGCCGGGCGCCGATGTCGCCGACCAGCGCGATGCCGCCGCCGGCGTCGAGGAGCTGCTCGACCGCGTCGAGGACCTCGGTGAGGACCACGTCGAGCAGACGGGTGAGGCCCTCGGTGCAGTTGGTGCTGATCGTCGACTGGTGGACGCCCAGATCATCGGCGATGGCGCCCTGGACCTCGGGCTCCTGGGTGACGCCGATGAAGCGATCGACGGCGACCCGCAGGTCGTCGCGCAGCGGCGCGGTCGCCTGCTCCCACAGCACGTCGAGGCTGTGGCTGGTGGTGCTGGTGCCGCCCTGGTCGCGGTAGCGGTGCAGGGCCTCGACCACCTGGGTCAACATGCTCGGGCCGATGCCCTCGACCGCGCGGAGCTGGGTCCGCGACTGCCGGGCCACCGCGCCGATGGTGGACAGCCGACCGGCGTCGAGGGCGCGACGGATGCGGGGCGGCAGGGCCAGGCGGTCGAGCGGCTCGGGGCTATCGACCAGCGCGGGCACGATCGACGGCTCGTGGTGGGCCGGCGCGGCGGTGGCGGTGAGGCCGCGGGCGCGGACCTCGGCCTGGAAGGCGAGGGTGTCGCGGATGGTCTTGTCGCCGAGGTTGGACAGACCGCGGATCTGGGCCTCGCTCAGCGCCAGGAGCTCGCCGACGGTGGCGACGCCGGCCCGACCGAGCTGGTTGACCGCGCGCGGCGGCAGCGGCGTGACCCGCAGCGAGGTCGCCGACTCGAGGTGGGCCGGCACCGGGCCCGGCGCCACGAGCTCGACCTGGGCGCCGAGCGCGAGCAGGAGCGCGTCGCGCATGGCGCGGGCCGAGGGGAAGCGCTGCTCGGGCACCTCGTGCAGCGCCTTCTTGAAGAACTCGGCGAGGCCGGGTGGGTCGATGTCCTCGGGCCGAACGTTGGGGCCCTGGCCCGGTTCGGGCACCTTGCCGTCGAAGGCGTGGCGGCGGGCGTAGATCTCGAAGATGCACAGCGCGGTGGCGTAGCGATCGGTGGCGTGGGTCCAGTCGGTGCGCGACGGATCGCGATAGAGGGCGGTGCCGCCGTACAGCGCGGCCGCCGGCATCTCGGCCAGGCTGAAGTCGATGACGGTGAGGCCGCCGTCGCCGACCAGCAGGTTGTCGGGCTTGAGGTCCTTGTGGGTGACGCTCTGCTGCTCGAGGTAGTCGAGGGCCGCGAGCAGATCTTCGGCGTAGCGGCGGCGGGTCGGGGGATCGAGCGGGGCGTCCTTGGCCAGGCGCTGGCGTAGGGTCTCGCCGCCGACCCGCTCCATGACCAGCGTGAGCCGGCCGTCGATCATGTTGGACAGGTCGAGGACGCGGACGATGGCGGGGTGATCGAGCCGGGACAGCGCCTGGTACTCGCCGCGCAGCGCCTCCTCGGCGGCGGCGGCGGCGCGGGCGATCTTGAGAGCGCGGGTGCGGCCGCTCGGCAGGTGGCGCGCGGCGTAGACCATGGCCAGACCGCCCTCGCCGAGCCGGGCCACGATCTCGTAGTCGGCGCCGATGCGAGTGCCGGGCTGAAGATCGTCGGGATCGATCGCGGGCGTCCGGGTGAAGGCCGGCATCGCGGTCTGGGCGGTCGGTCGGTCGCGGCTGGCCTCGCGCACCGCGGCGATGGCCTCGGCCAGGGTCGGGAAGCGGTCGGCCGGGCGCAGCGCGAGCATGCGGTGGACCGCCTCGTCGAGCGACAGCGGCGCGCGCGGAGCGATGTCACGCAGGCGGACCACGACCCGGCGAGCCGACAGCAGATCGCGTGTGGCCTCGAACAACGGCCGGCCGGCGACCAGGTGCGCGAGAATGGCGCCGAGGCTGAACTGATCGGAGGCGGGCGACGCGCTCGAGAAGGCCTGGACCACTTCGGGCGCGGACATGCGCAGCCGGTCGTCACTGAGCGAGGTGTAGAAGACCGTGGCGTCGGCGGCGAGCTGCTTGGCGAGGTCGAAGCCGGTGACCCGGAACTGGGCGGGGGCGGCGACGTTGTCGACCAGGATGACCTCGGGCCGGAGCAGGCGGTGGACGACGCCCTGCTGGTGGGCCTGATCGAGGGCGTGAGCGAGCCGCAGCCAGAGATCGACCCGGGCGCTGAACTCGGCCTTCTTGGTGAGCGCGAACTTGTCGGCCCAGGACGCCAGCGACACCCCGCGAAACAGCTCGAGGGGCAGGACGATGCCGGCCTCGTCC